>JALYOO010000285.1 GCA_030856845.1 Gemmatimonadota bacterium | reverse complement strand
AATCTGACCTCTGGCGAACTTGGTCGGGTTGCATTTGGCGATGTTTAGTTTGTATTCGGCGCCACCTCCTCCAGCATTCGGGTTTTCCATCTCAATAGCGCCGAAATTACCCGGACTTTGCGCGCTGCCGTACTTCAGCTGGAAGGTGAGGTCTGCAATGGGTAGGGTCCGCAGTTTCTCCAGGTCGAGCGCAGTTAGCGTCCGAAAGGTGTCCGGGTTACCCGGCTGAAGCAATTTGGTAAGAATCTGGTGCTGCATACCGAATGGCTTGACGCAGTCGCTGGCATCGACGAATGCTCCCCAGGCGATTGCGTTGACCACCAGTTGCTTGTTGCCCACATCAAGTATTCCAGGCATGGCGGAAAGCGCGGCAGCCTTCGCTGTCACCGACACAGCGTTGTCTGTGATGGCGCAGTTGCCGTTCGGATTCGGCGTGAAGGTCTGCGGATCGGTATCGTCGACCCAGACGCCGCAGATTACATCGGAACCAGCAATCGTGATCGTCTGCTTCTGTACCTCGTTGCGAGCGCCGTGCGCAATGACGCTGTCGTCAACATAGTAGACATCCTTGTACAACTGGAGCAGACCCGCCAGCGCGGCTGCATCAGCTACAGTCTGAAGCTCATTCTTCTGGGTGTACATTCGGCTCATGTCCACCACGACCGCCAGGAGACTGAGCATCGCCACCATTACGATACCCACGAGAGCCAACATCGCGCCGCGTCTTCGCTTCATACGTGGGCTCCTCATTCGCCGCCGAATCCAGAAATGATCTGCAATATCGCAGGGCCAAGTATAACTACAAAAAGGGCCGGGAAAATAAAAATCGCCATCGGGACGATCATTTTGAGCGGTGCCGTTGCGGCCCGCTTCTCTGCTGCTTGCCTTCTTTTTCTGCGGAGAGTCTCAGCGGACACCCGAAGGACCCGGCTGCTGCTCGAGCCCCATTTCTCGCTCTGCACCAAGCTCGCCACCAGGGACCGGACTTCTTCGACTCCCGTACGGTCCCACAGCCCGCGCAGTGCTTCTTCGCGGGTCATTCCCGCGTTCATTTTCCGGCTGACCACCAGAAGCTCGGAGGCAAGGTCCGGGTGAACCAGCGTGAGGTCCTTGGCAACCCGCAATATGGCGGCATCGAGGCTGATTCCTGCCTCGACACAGACAACCAGTAAATCCAGCGCATCCGGCAGGCCGCGGCGAATTCGCTCCTGACGTCTTGACACGAGCCGCAAAAGGACAAACGGCGGAATCATCAACCCCATCAGGGCCGCGCCCCCGACTGCGATGAGCACCTGGAAGAACGTTGTCTTCGGGACGAAGAAGAACGCCAGAAGGGGGAGACTCACCAATGCCACCACGCGGATAAGTGAGTAGGCGAGTGGGGCTATCGGCGTGTCGTAGCCCGCCTGCACGAGGCCGTGCTGAATTGTCCGATTCTCGGACCAAACAGAAGGCGCCCTGCGCAGCATCCGTGAACGCAGGCTGTCGTCGTTGGCCGACGCCCCGGTTCGTCGTATTGCCCGGCGTACGGCTGTCACTTCCGAGCCGCCAAGCGCGCGGTCCACGACATCGCGCCTTGATGACTCCTGCATCTGAAGCCAGAGGGCCACGGCCCCACCGGCCACGCCGACCACAATCAGAGCGATCAGGAGAATAGACATATCGAGGCTCAGATGTCCACGTTGGCGATCTTCATCATGATCATGTACCCCACGACCACCGAGATCGCGGACCCCATAAGCACTAACCGACCCCCGCTTCCTTCCGCTACCATCGGATCGAAGAAGCCGGGATTAAGAAGCGAGATGCTGCCGAAGACGATCACAGGGAGTACCGCGAGGAATCGCGCCGAGAGCTTCGGCTCTGCAACGAGGGTCTGGATCTGGCCTTTCATCGCGATCCGCTGACGGATCACATCGGCGAGATTCGACAGGACTTCGCTGAGATTGCCGCCGGTTTCCCGCTGAATGAGTACCGCAGTGACGAACATCTTGAGGTCGAGGCTATCGACGCGGCTCTGCATTCCGACAAGCGCGTTTCGAACATCGATACCCAGTCGCTGCTCGTCGTAGAAGCGGGTGAATTCGGACCCGAGCGGATCTATCATCTCTTCGCCAATGAACTGCGTCCCCGCCTGGAACGAATAACCCGCCTTCATGGCACTGACGAGCATGTCGATAGCATCGGGCAACTGCTGCTCGAATTGATTTAGCCGCCGGCGCTGGCGCCAGCGGAGCCACAGCATCGGCGTTGCCCATCCTACGACTGTGAAGAATAATCCGGATAGCGCGGCATTCGCCTGTACGCCGATGAGCGTTCCACTGAGACCGCAGGCCACGACGATCAGCACGAATGTCCCTGCCTTTATCTCTGTCCCGGCGCGGGCGAGGCTTACGCGAAGGGTTTCAATCCACGACCTCCCGCCAAGCAACCGGTTGAGGAAGTCGACATCGCTGATCCGGTCGTCCTTGAGGATCGACCACGAGCGCTCCGGGCCTTGAACTGTCTGAAGCCGGCTTCTTGCAACATCGGCGGTCTGGAGGGAGCGCCGGTTGACGAAAACGTAGCCCCCGATGATGACGGCCACAGTAGCCAGGAAAATGGCCGTCAGGATCAGAATCACCGCAAGGCTCCCTCGGAAAACAGCTCGTTGGCGATCTCAATTCCGGCAACGCGCAGGCGTTCCATGAACATCGGCCGCACTCCGGTCGCCTCGAACTCTCCGACTACCTGTCCGGACTGAGACACTCCCTTTCGGCGGAAGTGGAAGATCTCCTGCGTGGCCGTGACCGCCCCTTCCATTCCAGTGACTTCAACCATGCTCGTGATTCGTCGTGTTCCGTCGGAGAGACGGGTGACTTGGATGATCAGATCGAGAGCGGATGTGATCTGCTCCCTCATGGCGCGGTCAGGAAGGTTGGCTCCGGCCATCAGGATCATCGTCTCGAGGCGGGCAAGCGCGTCGCGGGGGGTGTTGGCGTGGATCGTGGTCAGCGAGCCCTCGTGGCCGGTATTCATCGCCTGGAGCATATCCAGCGCCTCGGCCGATCGCACCTCGCCGACGATGATTCTGTCCGGCCGCATTCGAAGTGCGTTCTTCACCAGGTCGCGAGCCAGCACTTCGCCTTCGCCTTCAGCATTCGGCGGCCGCGTTTCGAGCCGCACAACGTGCTCCTGCTGAAGTCTCAGCTCAGCGGCGTCCTCGATCGTGATGATCCGCTGATCGGGGGGCACGAACGACGCCATCGCGTTGAGCAGCGTCGTCTTTCCTGCGCCCGTTCCACCGGAGATGAGGATGTTAAGCCTCGCCTCGACGCAACCGGCGATGAGACTTGCCATCTGCGAGTTCAGCGTGCCGTTGTCGATGAGCTTCTGAATCGGAAGATCGATTCCGAACCGGCGGATTGACAGCACCGGCCCGTCCAGCGCCAGTGGCGGAATTATCGCGTTCACACGGGAGCCGTCGGGAAGACGGGCATCAACCATCGGCGAAGACTCGTCAACGCGGCGACCGACCCTGCTGACGATTCGGTCGATTACCGCGAGCAGGTGCGCATCGTTGCGGAACGATGCCGCCACGCGCGTCAGGCGCCCGCCGCGCTCTATGTAAATCTCCTTGGAGCCGTTGACCAGGATGTCGCTGATGCTCATGTCGCGGAACAGCGGCTCGATGGGGCCGAGGCCGGTGATCTCGTAGAGCACCTGTTCGATGATGTCTTCGCGATCCGCAACCGTCAGCGGCGTCTGCTCTTCACGGAGAAGCTCGATCACGACGGAGCGTATCTCGGAGTTCAGAAGCCGCTCGTCCGGGATCTGCTCGAGGGCTTCCAGGTCGAGGCGCTCGATCAGCTTACGGTGCAGGTCGATCTTCACCTGATCGATCGGGCTTAGCGAAGGCTGATCCGTCTTGCGCCCATACATTCCCGAAGCGGGAGTGATGGACGGGGCTCGCGAGGCCGGCGCCGGCCGGGGCTGTTGCGACTGTGGCTCGGCAGTCGGCGCGACCGGCGCGGTGATTCCGGTGCCTGTGCCGTTCTGACGCCTGGTTAGACGGTCTCTAAGAGACATTGCTTACCCCCTTGTCGGATCCAAATAACTTGCGGAAGCGAGATGCGCCGCTGACGTCCTTGCCGCGCGGTGCAACCCCAGCCTGGCTCCCGGCACCACTGAGTTTTCGCGCCAGCTCTCCATAACTTAGGGAAAGTTTCGCTCCGGGATCTTCGATCGCAATCGGAACGCCCTTCGTCACCGACGCAGCGGACAGCCGGTAGTCGTTGGGCAGCTTCCAGTACACCGGGCATTGGAGCAGGTTCTCGGCGTCACTCACTGGCAGAACATCCCCGGACTGGAACCGGTTCACTACCACGCAAAGCTTCGCGTCGTCGTATCCGAGGCGGCGGGCAACGGCGAGTGTTCGCTGAGTGCTTCGCAAAGCCGGCACGCTGAGCTGGGTAACGAGCAGAATGCGATCCGCCGCGTCCAGCGCCGTGAGTGTGGCCTCGCTCAGATGATGCTCGCAATCCACGACTGTGATACCAAAGTGCGAGCGCAGCAGGTTGAGAATCGAGCCCACGGCCGCCGAATCGAAGAGCTCCTCATCTTCTGGATGATCGCCAGTAGGCAAAACCCATACTCCGCCGGGGCAGGGTGTAAGCAAAGAATTCAGTAGCTCCGCGTCAACCTGGTTGCCCTTCGCCACTAGATGGCTCAAGTCGTAAGTCGGGCGGATATTGAGGAAAACTCGAATGTCTCCGCCGGCCACTACCAAGTCGAGCAGGGCCACGCGACCCTCAGGCCGTATCGCCCCAAATGCCTGCGCCACATTCACGGCGATGCTGGTGCTGCCCAGCCCGCCCTTGCCGCTGTAAACCGCGATCAGCTCGCCTCGCTCAGTCTCGCTGCTCGAGCGCCGCATCAGCCGCTCGACGGCTCCGGCTAGCTCCTCGGACTTCGGTGGATAGACGAAGAACTCGTGCACCCCGGCACGCATTGCCCGGACGATCAAATCAGGCTCGGCCACGTGAGCCGTGGCGATTACGGCCGTGCTCGGATTTTTCCGAATCTCACGCTCGAGCAGCAGGAGCTGGTTCGGAGTAATCCCATCAACGGGAAGAATTACCAGGTCAAACTGCGCTTCCTTCATCTGCGCGATGGCGCCGTCGCGGTCAGCGGCATGCGCCGTGCGTACGAAGCTGAAACGTGCCAGCACGCCGGCTACCGTCTCAGGAATGCCTGCAGCGTTGTCCGCGATGAGGGCTCTAC
>JALYOO010000252.1 GCA_030856845.1 Gemmatimonadota bacterium | reverse complement strand
CCCGCGTGCGCCGTGAGGTTCCTTGTCGTGTTCGTGCGGAGGTCGTGGAGGTGGATGTCAGAGTCAGAAGTCGTCCGGGCCTTCGACAGCGCAAGGTATTGCTTGTTCCGCGAGACGGAACCGAGATCGAAGCCCGCGGTGTTGCGGTACAGCATGGAGGACCGGTACCCGTCGGCTGTCACCTCGTACAAGTCGAAGTAGCGCTCGTCCCGCTCGTTGGAGGAAACAAAGAAAGACCTGTGGTCGGCCGCCCAGCCCTCGAAAGCTGCTTTTACTTTTACGCCGGGGGTGAGGTCGCGCGTCGAGCCGTCGGGGTTTCGGACGTAGATGTGAGTGAGTTCGTTTCCACCCTGATCGCTCGAGTACAATACGCGCTCGTCGGCCGGGGAATATGACACCGCGAACATCGAGTGAGTTGTTGACTGCGTCAGTGGGCGCGGTGCGCCGCCAGCGGCTGGAACCGCGTACACGTTCCAGATACCGGTTGCATTGGAGGATACAAGGATGTGTTTCCGGTCCGGCGACCACGAAGCCCCGCTGTATGAGGTATTCGCGTAGAAGTCCGCCATTGTGTATCGCTTTGGTGAGCCCGACGCACCCACTATACCGTTCCTCGGAGACCCCGTCGGTTTGGCCGGAGCGCAGGCAAAGACGAAGGCTGAGGCAAGAAGCAGATATCGGTGCTCGGGCATGCGCGGCATTGGAGATTCCGTTGATGTGACAGGAAATCGTATCGTGAAATTCAGCTTGTCGCCAGAGAGCCTCGTGAGGTCCGCAGCTCATCCAGCGAATTCGAGGTGGGAGCACCAATGTCAGGTGAGCTCGGGGCTCCGTACCTGCGATTGCTCGGGTTGAACCACCGTCTGCAGAAACCTGCTTCCGGTGCAATACGGAGCCCGCTTTCACTCCAGCGCACCCATAAGGGTTGCTCGCGCCGAAGGATCGATGCGGACCGGCTTCACATTCTGATTTCCGTTTGTTACACAAGGGCGACGACTTCGGGTCTCGCCTTTGCGGATTCAGCCAGCGCCCTTATGCTCTTTCGATGAAGCTGCAACTCGCTGAGCTACGATTGCCGGCCCCACGGGGGGTCAGGCTGGTTGCGCTGTCTTTCCTGGACGAGGCCTCCGAGGCGGCCGGGCGTCTTCAGGCTTCGCGCGGAGAGGACGATCTCCACGATTTCCGGGTCGCGGTGAGGCGGCTGCGAAGCTGGATCCGCGCATTCAACGAGGAGCTTCGCGATCTCAAGAAAGCGGATCTTGACAGACTCAAAGCTTCAGCCGCATCGACGGGCAGCGGGAGAGATCTCGAGGTTCAGCTGGAGTGGCTCAGCTCTGCGGGAAAAGGGTTGAGCATTCGCCGTCGTCGCGGAGCGGCCTGGCTCAGCGATCACCTCGAATCCCGCAGCGCTGAATCAGGTGACACCATCAAGCAATCTCTCGCCGAGAAGTTCGAGCCGGCGCGAGACGCACTGACGCGGCGATTGTCGACGTTTCGGCAGCCGGTGCGCACTCCGGCAGCGCCCGCAATGACGCTGAAGGAGGTCATTGGATATCGTCTCGTCACACAGTCGGAGCAACTGGGGGAAGCGCTCGGACATGTTCGATCGCCGGCGGACGAACAGCTTGCACACCAGGCGAGAATCATGGCAAAGCGGCTTCGGTATCTACTCGAGCCCGCGGCGTCGAACGTGCGAGGTGGAGACTCTGCAGTCACCAAGCTCCGAGCACTCCAGGACTCACTCGGCGCGGTACACGATCTTCATGTTATGGCACATACCATCCGGGAAATTCTAGATACCAGTGCCGCGCGCGAGGCGAGACGTGCATCGCGCTCGATACTGCCACAGCCGGTGGATGAAAGCGAAGCTGCTCCGGTGATGGTGCCGCGAGCCGATCTCGCCGCCGTTGCCAGGCGATTGAATGACGATATGGAAAGGAATTTTGCGCCGGTTCGCGACGGCTGGCTCGACGGACGCTACGAAAAGTTCGGCGAAGAGATCGCTGTGATTGCGCGGCGTCTCAGGGCGCGAAGGTAATGGCGATCGTGCGTACCCGCCGTCAGGCGGGCGGTATCGTCTTCAGATGGGAGGGCGACGCACCGAGCGTTCTGATCGTGAGCGCCGCCCGGAATCCGAAACGCTGGGTGCTGCCCAAGGGCTCCGTGCGAAGGTTCGAGAGGGCGGCCTACGCGGCCCTTCGTGAAGTAGAGGAAGAAGCGGGCGTAGTGGGTCGCATCGTCGCCCCCGCGAGTGTAGTCGAGCATGCGACGGGAAATGGACGCGTGAGGCTCGAGTATTTTCTCATCGAGCACCTGCGCGACGTCAAACCAAAGGAGAAACGCCGCGTGCAGTGGTGCCCTGTTGAGGATGCCATTCAGCTGTTGAGCTACGGCAGTGCGCGGAAGTCATTGCTCGACGCAAATCCCCAGATTGTGCGATACGCGAGGAAAAGGCAGCCACACGAAGGCTGACAGTGCGTGTGATCCTTGCTTTGCGCGCCCGCAAATGCTAGGAACCTTAGGAATGACTTCGGCAAAATGGACGTCCGATCGTCCGCATACTCTGGTCGTTGCGTGTTCTGACGGGCGCCTCCAGGAACAGACCGACGATTTTCTTCACAGGCACCTCGGGCTTGGAGGTTTCGACCGGTTCTATGTTCCCGGAGGCGGTGGTGCACTGACGTCGAGCGGACGTGACTTCCTTCGCGCGCAGCAGCTCCGTCGAGAGTGCGCGTATCTCGTACAGCTTCACGAGGTGGCTCGCGTGATACTGATCTTTCACGGACCCACGGGAACCGGACCACCAGAAGCTGTTTGCGCCGATTATCGTAGAAAGCTGCCGTGGGCTTCTCCGGAGCTGATCAACAACAGACAGCTTGTCGACGCTCTCGAGCTCATCGATATCCGCGACCAGTGGGCGGGCAACGCGGAAGTCTGCGCATATCGCTGTGAAGTTGGGCCAACGCACGAAGTGAACTTCGTCGGCCTGGGCGGCGACCACTTGCATGACAAGTAATCGGTCGTTTCCCTGTTGAGATTGCGGATTCAGGACTTTGCGGTTTCAGGACTTACGGCCATCGACGATCGACGGCCAAGTACGACCGAGGATGAACAAAGGCCGGACCGCTGGATTTCCGATAGCGCGGGCACGAGCTTTCGAATCCTTTCTCCTCGCAGTCAGGTTAACGATGAATCAGCGCGCCAATCCGTCCAGCATCCTTTGCACTCTGCTCTTCTGCTCGCTCGCCGCGTGCACGGCGCAATCCGAGTCGGCGGCCACGGCGGATACGGGCGCGGCAAATACTGCCGGACAGCCACCAGTTACGGTGTCGCAGCGAATGGCGAAGTACACACCGGTGACGCTCGTCGCTGACACCAGCGCACTGTCCGTGAAGGAACGGCAGATGTTACCTCTGCTGATCGATGCGGCGAGAGCGATGGATGAGGTTTTCTGGCGAGAGGCTTACGGCGACAAGGCAAAGCTGCTGTCATCGATCACGGACGCCGATACTCGCAGGTTTGTCGAAACGAACTACGGTCCGTGGGACCGGCTCGATAACAATGCGCCGTTCGTTCCCGGCGTCGGTCCCAAGCCACAGGGAGCGGGCTACTATCCCACCGATATGGCCAAAGCCGAGTTCGAAGCGGCTGTGGCCGCGGGCGGCGCGCGGGCCGATTCACTCAAGAGTCTTTACACAATTATCCAGCGGAATCAGTCGCGCGGGCTCGAGATAATTCCGTTTCATCGCGCATTCGCGGCACAGCATCAGCTCGCCGCGTCGAAGCTGCGCGAAGCGGCCGCACTCGCCGAAGATCCAGGCCTGCGCCGCTACCTCGAGCTCCGCGCCAGCGCTCTCCTCACCGACAACTATCAGGAGAGCGACCTGGCCTGGATGGACATGAAGAACAACAACCTCGACATCGTGATCGGGCCCATCGAGACATACGAGGACGCTCTCTTCGGATACAAGGCGACACACGAAGGGTTCGTGCTCATCAAGGACAAGGAGTGGAGCTCGCGACTCGCAAAGTATTCGGGCATGTTGCCGGCCCTTCAGCGAGGGATACCGGTGGCCGAGCAGTTCAAGCGCGAGAAGCCGGCAGCGGGGTCGGACTTGAATGCGTACGACGTGGTATTCGTGGCGGGTGACGCCAACTCGGGTTCGAAGACGATAGCGATCAATCTGCCGAACGACGAAGAGGTGCAGCTGAAAAAAGGCACGCGTCGCCTTCAGCTCAAGAACGCGATGCGGGCCAAGTTCGACAAGATTCTGTTGCCCATCGCGCGTGAGCTCATCGTCGACGATCAGGTGGCGCGGGTGACGTTCGATTCATTCTTCGAGAACGTCATGTTTCACGAAGTAGCCCACGGGCTCGGTATCAAGAACACCATCAACAACACAGGCCCGGTACGCACTGCGCTCAAGGAACGCTACTCGTCTCTCGAGGAGGGAAAGGCCGACATCCTCGGCCTTTACATGATCAGGCAGTTGAGCGCGCAGAACGAGACGGCCACTCCGTCGATGGACGATAACTACATCACATTCATCGCCGGCTTGTTCCGGTCTGTGCGGTTTGGCGCAGCATCCGCCCACGGCCGCGCGAATGTCGCGGCGTTCAACTTCCTGGAGCGCGTGGGTGCCTTCACGCGCGAGCCGAGCGGCAAGTACCGTGTGAATGCGGAAAAAATGCGGGAGGGAGTGGACGCGCTTTCGCGCCGGATTCTCGAGCTGCAGGGGAATGGCGATTACGCCGGTGCTGGTGCCTTCGGCGACGAGCTTGGAAAGATCGGAACGACGTTGCAGGCCGATCTGGACCGGCTTGGCAGCCGATCAATTCCGGTAGATATCATCTACGAGCAAGCCCGGTAACGCTCGGCGCAATTACGGAGGGGGCATCGCGGACGTGGCTCGGGGGGGCGTGCGGGCGTCGGTTCAGACCGGCCTTTCCAGCCATTGGGCCAGCTCCTCCTTTGAAGCCAGGATTGCGTCACGGGATGCAACCCCCGGATCAACCTGATCAGGCTCATATCCTGTTGGAAGGCCGGTTTTCTGACTCACAATCCACGAATCCTTTTGACCTCTCGACCTGCCGGCCATCAGGTTCCGCGGCGGGCGGTTGAGCACCGCAGCGACGGCTCCATAGGTTGCGCGCTGGCGAAACCGATCGAGCTGGTCGACGATGGAATCGATCGAATGTTGAGGTGCGGATGGCTCGTTCGTCACAGTAATCTCCTGGCCAGGATGAGATCAGATCGCAGGCATACGGTAACTGCCCTGTGCCAGAGCAATGTCATCGCGCACAGACGGGAGTCTGCGTAAACCTGCAGCGGGCTTCGCCCGGACCCAGTCGTTTCACACCCAGCGGTGTACAGTTCGCGAATGCACAGCGCCGCAAACATGGGAGATCGATGGGCACCCACAGACTCACTTTGAAGGCGTGTCGCGTGGCGTGCTCATGGACGGTAGCGGGCGCGGCCGCGCTCGCACTGATCTTTCCTGTCGACGGTTTTTCGCAGGTTGTCCAACAGCCTCCTGCGGCGCAATCGCCACCGGGCCTCGCTTCACTGCTCGAAGCCGCCGCCGTCACCAATGCTCGAATCCCCGACCTCCTCCGAGCCTATCGTGCCCGTGTCGAATCGGAGATGTCGCTTGCGCTGCTCGATTCCGGCGGGCGCGAGCGCACCGCCCAGGTCGAGCAGATAGCAAGCGACGTTCGTTTTCGCACGCCCGGACGCTACGACCAGCGCGTCATCGGCTATCGCAACCAATCGGTTGGTCCGACGTTCAGCCTCATGTCCATTTTCGGCGGATGGACAACTCCCACACTCTATGGCAACCGCCTTCAGCTCGGCGCCACGTCAGCCAATTCGTCCAACCGCACGATCAGCGAAAGCGGGCAGAGTCTGGCGATTCATCCTCTCGCCACCAATCGGAGCTCATACTATACGTACGCCGGAGGCGACACGGCGGTGACGATCTTCTCGACGAGCGGCAGAAGAATTCCTCTCGTTCGTGTGCGCGTCACTCCCAGGCCCGGCGCACTGGGCAACGCGATTCTCTTCTTCGGCGACATGTATCTCGACGCCGACCGCAAGCAGATAGTGCGATTGCGCGGCAGGATGGTCGAGCTTCGCGACGGCAAGGTCACGCTCAAGTCCGGAAGCCGTCTGCCCGGCGTGAGCGGAGCGTCGTTCATCGAGCTCGTGAATGTCGAGGTCAACGGTGAATACTGGTTGCCGGCCTACCAGCGCACCGAGCTTCAGGCGCGCATCGCATTGTTCGGGGAGTTCCGAAGCATCGTACGGATCGTCTCCCGGTTCTACGACATCCGCGCCAACGATTCCTCGTGGACCGGGCCGGATTCTCCACCCGGAGCACGGCATCATCTCACGTTTGCATCGACTGGCGATCTCGGGCGTTACGATGCATGGGAGAAGGCGATCGGCGCGGCAAGCACGGATACCTACTACGCCGAGTTTGATGATCTAGCACCCGAAGCGTGGAGAAGCGTGGGCGAGTCGACAGTGCGATTCAGGCCGCGCACATTGGGCGAAGTCTTCCGGTTCAATCGCATCGAGGGAGTTTTCACGGGGCTTTCGGCTGAGCACACTTTCCGCGATGCGTTGCCGGGCCTGTCGATCCGAGGGTCAGCGGGT
>JALYOO010000232.1 GCA_030856845.1 Gemmatimonadota bacterium | reverse complement strand
TCGTAGTACTCCTGCGGGCGAGACCATCTAACCGTGCAGTTCGCCATGTACATCCGGCCGAAGCGGCCTCGGTCAACGGCGCGCTTCAGCATCTGAACCGGCGCATTCAAACGGTTCTGCTTGACGACAAACAGGTGAACGCCTGCCGCATCGCAGGCGTGCACCAGCTCATCGGCGCCGCGAAGCGAGATGGCCATCGGCTTTTCGGTCACGACGTGCCTCCCCGCTCTCGCGGCAAGTACACCCTGCGCTGGATGCAGCCCGGAGGGAGTGGCTATGGTCACGACCTCGCAGTCCGTCCCGGAAAGCATCTTCTCGTACTGATTGTACCAGGGAACGCCCAGTGGCTCGCCAACCGCTCGTGCGCGTTCGGCAAGCGAGTCGCAGACTGCCACGATCTCGACGCCATCGATGCGCCCGATCGCATCGACGTGATTGGCGCTGATCCTTCCGCATCCCACGAGCGCAACGCGAAAGTTCTGCCGGCCGGCGGTCGCTGACCCCGCGGTCTCGGCAGTGTGCCCGACACTCTCGTTGTTCACGCGACTGTTCTCGTCATTCACCCGACCCTCTCGATCGTTTCGCCATCGGATTCGTATCGAGTTCCACAAGCGGAGCACGTCAGTGTCTGCATGCCACTGCGTTCAGACGGTTTGAGGGTCTCCGCGTCTTCGCGGTCGGCTTCTCTCGGTGTCTCTGTATCTCTGAGTGGCGAAGCCCTCTGCGCCTCTAGCTTCACCCCGCAGTGGCACATCCAGCCGACTCGCCGACCGGGCACTCCCACGATGAGCGCGTAGTGATCGACATTTCCCGTCACCACGCTTCCCGCTCCGATGAAGGAGTACTCGCCAAGCGTAGCTCCGCAGACAATCGTGGCGTTGGCGCCGATCGTCGCACCTCGCTTTACCAGCGTCCGCTGGTACTCGTTCTTTCGGGAAATGTGACTGCGCGGGTTGACGACGTTGGTGAACACCATCGACGGGCCGCAGAAGACGTCGTCCTCCAGCTCCACTCCTTCATAAATCGAGACATTGTTCTGAACCTTCACGTTGTTTCCGATTCGCACACCGCCCATGACGACGACGTTCTGGCCAAGGGAGCAACGCTCACCGATGACGGCGCCGCTCAGCACGTGGCAGAAATGCCAGATCTTCGTGCCCTGCCCGACAGTTGCGCCGTGGTCCACGTATGCCGATTCATGAATGAACAGCGAGTCTGGGGAATTCACAGGAGCGCGACGCCACTCATACTTTCGCCTCGGTGCCCAGTTCAGCGTGCCATTCCTGCAATGATCGGACAGAAGGAGCGCGGCTGCGCAGTGACAGAACGGCATCGCATGCGGCATTTGCGGCGGAAAGTGTCGTGGTGTACGCCACCCCGTGCGCTATCGCTGCCTGCCGCAGGGAATAGTCATCCTGCTGGGCGTGTTTACCGAAGGGCGTGTTGATTAGCATCTGCACCTCCCCGTTCAGGATCAGATCGATTCCGTGAGGGCGTCCTTCGTGCACCTTGAACACGCGCGATACTGGTATGCCCCTTCCGCGCAGGTGCCGCGCCGTCCCGTCCGTGGCGACCAGCCGGAAGCCCATCTCGTGAAACCGGCGCGCGATCGGCGTCACCGCCTGCTTGTCGAAGTCGTTAACTGTGAGAAGGATCGTTCCGCGATCGGGCAGCTGGTTATCCGCGGCGAGCTGGGCTTTCGCGAACGCCGTTCCGAACGAGTCCGCGATGCCCATGACCTCCCCGGTAGATCGCATCTCCGGGCCGAGGATCGGATCGAACTCGCGGAATTTGGTGAACGGGAACACTGCTTCCTTCACCGACACGAATCCTGGAACGATCTCTTCCATGAATCCCGCCTGCTCAAGCGTTTCGCCCAGCATTACTCGCGCGGCAAGGGCAGCGAGAGAAACGCCGATCGCCTTCGATACAAACGGAATCGTCCGGCTCGCGCGCGGATTCACCTCCAGCACATACACGTGGCCGTCCTTGATCGCGTACTGAACATTGATCAGACCGACGACACCGAGTGCTTTGGCGAACGCGACAGTGTGCGCGCGCATGATGTCGAGATCCTTCTCGCCGATCAGATAGGGCGGCAGAACGCACGCCGAGTCACCGGAGTGAATGCCGGCGTCCTCGATATGCTGCATGATTCCGCCAATCACCACGCGCTCTCCGTCCGCCAGCGCGTCGACGTCGGCTTCGAATGCGTCTTCGAGGAAGCGGTCGATCAGCACCGGCCGATCCTCGGAGACGCTCGCGGCCCTCTCGAAGTATCCCTCGAGCGAGGGCGCATCGTATACAATTTCCATGGCGCGGCCGCCGAGTACATATGAGGGACGTACCAGCACTGGATACCCGATCTCTTCCGCCACCGCGAGCGCTCCGGCGACCGTCGTAACGGTGCCGTTGGGAGGCTGGCGCACGCCCAGCTCTCTCGCAATGGCGTCGAAGCGGCGCCGGTCCTCGGCCTTATCGATCGCATCCGGCGAAGTGCCGAGTATCCTGATGCCCGCGGCTTCGAGCCCGCGCGTCAGCTTGAGAGGAGTCTGTCCGCCGAGCTGCACGATCACGCCGAGCGGCTTCTCGCGCGCGACGATCTCGATGACGTGCTCGAGGGTCAACGGCTCGAAGAACAGCTTGTCCGAAATATCGAAGTCGGTGGAAACCGTCTCGGGGTTCGAGTTGATCATGATCGTCTCGAACCCCTTGTCGCGCAGCGCGAGAGCCGCGCGCACGCAACAGTAGTCGAACTCCACCCCCTGGCCGATGCGGTTGGGCCCGCTGCCGAGAATGACAACGGATGCCCGCCCTGACGCCGGCGCTTCGTCTTCTTCGTCGTAACTGCTGTACAGGTACGGCGTGGACGACGGAAACTCTCCAGCGCACGTGTCGACCATCTTGTAAGCCGGCCGCACTCCCAGGGCCCATCGTTCCGCGCGCACAGCATCTTCGGTTTTTTCGCGCAGCAGACC
>JALYOO010000227.1 GCA_030856845.1 Gemmatimonadota bacterium | reverse complement strand
GTTACGCTGGAGCGCGATGTGATCTTCGTCGCGACGTCCGATGAAGAGACCGGTGGCGCCTCGGGGATGGGCTGGCTCGCCAGGGAGCATTTCGAACTGATCGATGCGGAGTTCGCTGTCAACGAAGGCGGCCGCATTCGCATCGTCGGTGATGGTCAGCGGTACATCGCTGTCCAGACGGCCGAGAAGATCTCTCACCTGGTGACGGTGACGGCGCGCGGACCGGCCGGCCACGCGGCGGTGCCACTCGACGCGAGCGCGATATTCCGGCTGGGCCGCGCGCTCGCCAGGATCGGCGACTATCGCGAGCCTGTCACTCTGACCGAGACCACGCATCGCTTTTTCGACGCGCTGTCAGGAATGTGGCCCGATAGTCCGCAGCGGCTGGCAATGGCGGAGCTCGTTGCTTCCGACACTTCCCGGCGCGCGAGCGCGGCAGATGTGCTGTCACGCGTTCCCGTTTTCAACGCCGTGATGCGGAACGGAATCTCGGCGACATGGGTGGCCGGCGGTGTGGCCGCCAATGTGATTCCCGCTGAAGCGACCGCCACTCTGAACGTCCGCACGATTCCCGGAGAGCGTATAGCAGGGGTAGTGGAGCGCTTGCGCGATTGTGTTGGAGATCCCGACGTATCGATCGAAGTCACAGCTGAAGGAGGCGAAGCACCGGCATCGGATCCCGATTCCGCGATGTTCGAAGCTATCGCGAGTTCAGCGAAGGCGCTCGACCCGTCGATGACGGTGGCGCCTTATCTCAGCACCGGCACAACCGACAGTGTCCACCTGCGACGCGCGGGAGTTGAGGCCTATGGCATCCTCCCCTTTCCCATGGTGCCGGAGGACGAGGAGCGGATGCACGGTCACGACGAGCGGGTGACGCTCGATGCGCTGCATTTCGGGGCCAGGCTCATCTACGATTCGATCATCCGGGTTGCCACAGCCCGGCTCGAGGCGGACCGGTGACGCGGTGGTGGGCGGCGCTGGAGGCGAGCGACTATCGCGGGTGGACCTCCATAGAGATGCGTCCGCGCACGCGCGAGGACGAATAAGAATTCTCGATCGCGCGCTTCGGACTGCTGTCGAGCACTATGGTTGAGAAGGGAAACAGCGCGCCATGTCCTAGCTTGTCGCGATATTACGCTCCCGGTAGATTGCACTCTCCAACCGGCCAGCGTCACCACTGACGGAACCCCGCTTACCGATCATATGATGGCGCAAGCCCGACACATGCAGCAACGCCGCACTGTGCAGGAAACCGTGACGACAGGTTCACCCGCCGAGGTGATGGCAGAGGCAAAGGTCTTCTTCTCGGGGCGGAACGGGATCTATGCCGCGTTCGTCGAGCGAGAAGGGCCCGGCTATGTCACGCTTCGGGGTCAGGGCGGTGAGGAGATGGTGATCGGAGCGGTTGCCGAGAATGGATCGACGCGCGTCACCGGCTCGACCTACCTGTTCGATCAGCAGATCGCACGTTTTTTTTCCGCGCTGCCGACTCCGTCGATCGAAGAATCAATCGAGGCAAAAGCAGCGTCGCCTGAGTTGACGGTTCCGGCGGCGTGACTATACCCTTCGTCAACGAGCTTCGCTCTACCGACAGTGTAATACGGCTGGGAGAGGGTGACGATGCGCTTCTCCACATTCGAGTGCAGATGGCCGAGCTCTGGGATGCCATTCGTGTCGATGTGCCATCGGCTGAATCGGTCGCGGTGGTGAAAGCCGCGGCCGTCGCTGCCTTCTTCGAAGGTGACGCCGGGGTCGACGAATTTGTCGTCAAGCTGCACGGTTTCGAGATACTGCACGAGGGCGAGACACTCGGCTCCGTGGGGGTCAAGGATGGCTCGACCCTGCTTGTATCGCGCCGTCGGCGGAGGCCGGTCAGGTAGCTCCTCCGGGACCATCCGCGCGCGTTGCATTCATTTCTCACTCTGACTGCGGGCGTCACGATACGGGTTGGGCACATCCCGAGCATGTCGGCCGCCTGCGCGCCGTCACTCGTGCGCTGCGAAACCATCCCTCGCTGTTGCATGATGTCGATCATGTAGAGGGCCGGCATGCGACCGTCGAAGAGCTGGCGCTGGCCCATGACGAGTCGTACATCGCTGCCATCGAGCGAATCTCCGCGGACGGCGGTGGCCGGCTGGATGGCGACACCGTTGCCAGCGAGGGGTCGTGGGCCGCGGCGACGGCGGGCGCCGGATCTGTCCTCGACGGCGTCGATCGGGCAGCGCGCGGAGAAAATCTCCGATCCTTCTGCGCGGTTCGCCCACCGGGGCATCACGCCCTTCGCGACCGGGCGATGGGGTTCTGCCTGTTCGGGAACGTCGCAGTCGCGGCGCACTACGCCCGATCGGTTCACTCCCTGCAACGAGTGCTGATCGTGGACTGGGACGTTCACCATGGTAACGGAACTCAGGCACTCGTCGAACAAGAACCTGACATCCACTTCGTTTCAATGCATCAGTGGCCATGGTATCCCGGCACTGGAGCGGCCAGCGACAGGGGCCCCCACGAAACGGTGTGGAACATTCCCATGCCTTCCGGGCTCGAGGCGCAGCGTTATGCCGAGGAGCTCGAGCGTGGGATAGATGGCGCGATGCGAGGCTTCGTTCCGGACATCATTCTTCTTTCGGCAGGGTTTGACTCGCTCGCGTCGGACCCGCTTGGCGGATTCACGCTCGAGGTCGATCACATCGTTCAGTTGACGAGGTCGCTCGTCGAGCGCGCTGTCGGTTCGTGCGGCGGCCGGATGGTGAGCGCTCTCGAAGGCGGGTATGCGCCGGACGCACTTGGCGAAGCGTGTGTGGCTCATCTGTCGGCGCTCGCTTAGTGATTGACGCTCAGCATGCGGGGCGATCGATCCACGGCTCATGTCACCCCTCACTCGTGCGGAACGTGTCCGCTAACTTGAACACCGGCGCACACTATGGGGGCGAGCGGCGATGAAGAGAGCACGGAATGAAGGTCGCGTCGCGGCTCCGCCAGCGGATGCTCCAACACGATCGCTATCCGGGGCAACCGGCGCCGATGTGGCGGGAGTCGGGAGACCCGATGGCAAACCCTGGAGCTGCTATCAGGGCGAGCAAGGGGCGCAGAATCACCTGAGCGTCGAAGAGATCAAGCGGGCGCTCGCCTCTGGAAGCGGCACGCTGTGGCTGGACATCGACAACCGCAAGCCCGAAGAAGTAGCGCTTCTCACGGACGTGTTCGGCTTTCATCCTCTCGCCGTGGAGGACAGCCTCAATCCTGACTCCCGCGTGAAGATCGAGGAGTACGACGGCTACCTCATTTTGATCGTGCGCACCGTCGATTTCATTCACGAGACGGAAGACCCATACGATATCAAGACGGTGAACCTGACGTGCTTTCTCGGGGCGAACTACCTCGTGACTGTTCACGGTGAACAGAGCGATTCGGTGCGTGCGACGGCCGAGCTGCTGGGCCGCAAACCCGAGCTTGCCGCGGCTGGTGCGGCGCGACTGATGCACGCCGTGGTCGACGAGGCGGTGAATGCCTATTTCCCGATCCTCGATCAGCTCGACCTGTTCATGGACAGTCTGGAGGAGCGGGTGTTCGCGACGTTCGATCAGGGAGCGCTGCGTGAGATCTTCAGCGTCAAGCGGCTGGTGCTGTCTCTGCGACGTCATCTGGCCCCTCAGCGCAACGTATTCGCGGTGATGACCAACCGCCCGAGCACGCTGCTGAGTCTCGACACTCAGATCTACTATCGTGACATCCACGATCATGTTCTTCGCATTAACGACGCTCTCGAGACGTACCGCGAGTTGCTTAGCAGTACCCTCGATAGTTACTTAACTCAGGTTTCCAATCGCCTGGGCACGGTGACCAAGGCGCTGAGCGCGGTGGCGACCGTCAGTATCCCGTTTGTGATTGTGAGCGGCATGTGGGGGATGAACTTCGACGTGATTCCGCTGGCGCACTGGCGTTACGGTTTTTGGACGATGGTCGCCGTTCAGCTCGGGCTGGGCATTTTTCTCCTCGCGGTGTTGAGATGGCGCAAGCTTCTGTAACCGGACTTCGCCTCTACGGAGTCGCGGCCCACGAAATGGGCGCTCACCGGCCCCTCGCCGAAGGGACGACGGCGATTCCCTTCAGGGCGCTGGCGGCCATTGTCGCGCCAAGCAAATACACGCGCGTCGTGCTGGACGACAAGGAGATGGCGGAGTACGCGCGGATACTCGAAGAAGTACAGTCATTCACCGCCGTGCTCCCTGCTCCGCCGGGCACCGTATTCCGCTCTCGCGACAATCTCGCGCGATGGCTCGAGCTTCATTACTTCACGCTGACGCAGGCAATGGGCTCCATCGAAGGCCACTCTCAGGCGCGTCTCACCGTCACCAAAACGGTGGGGGTCGAGCCGGCCAACGCGACGTCCGACGAAGCGAAGGAAACGTCGAAGCAACTGCAGGCAACGGCTGCCCAGAGTATGCGAGTGCTGCGCGGCCAATCTGCGGCGACGGTCGTGATGCCGATTCCCGAGGCGGAAACGGCCATCATCGCTCAGGCGTCCTTTCTGGTGGACGTCGAGCGCTGGACAGCTTTCTCCGACCTCGTTCGAAAGGAAGACGAGCGCCATACCGCACTCGATTTCCATCTTACAGGACCGTGGCCACCCTATGACTTTGTACGCATGCAGTTTGGCGGGTAGACATGTTCTGTCCTGATTGCGGAGCGTGGAACCGCGGCTCTGCCGCGAGGTGTTTGCGCTGCAGTGAGCTGCTGCCGGAGCTGACGAACAGAAGCGCGCAGCAACCCGATCCCGCGATAACGGCGCTGCGTCACGTGACCGGGGGCCGGTATAGTGTGATGCATCGCGTCGGTGAAGGCGGCATGGCCAATGTCTACTGCGCCATGCACGTGCCGCTCGATTGTCCGGTGGTTATCAAGGTGATGCATCCCCACCTGGCGCGGGACGCCGACATGCGCGAGCGCTTCCGTCGCGAGGCCGAATCAGCTGCTCAGCTGGTGCACCCGCACATCTGTCCGATCACGGATTTCGGCTCGGTGGGCGACCAGGTATTTCTGGTGATGCCTTACCTCGCGCGCGGCACCCTCGCCGATCGCATCAACAATCGCCGGTCGTTTCCGGCGGAGCGAACGGCCGCGATCGCCGCTCAGGTGGCGTGTGCTCTCGACTACGCGCATCGCCACGGCCTTGTGCACCGCGACATCAAGCCTGACAACATCCTGTTCGACGAGGATGAGAACGCGCTCGTGACCGATTTCGGCATTGCCACCGGGCACTTTCGCGCCCGCATGACGGGCACCGGTAACGTGATGGGCACACCGCACTACATGTCGCCGGAGCAGGCCCGCGGAAAACTGCTGGACGGGCGCAGCGATCTCTACGCACTGGGCGTGGTGATGTACGAGACGCTCCTCGGCTTCCCGCCTTTCGACGGTGCCGACGGTTACTCGATCAGCTACAAACACGTCACCGAGACAGCTGCCGCTCCGGACGCAGTAGACTCAAGAATCCCTGCTCCGCTGTCCGACATCGTCATGAAATGCCTGGCCAAGCGTGCGGCCGATCGCTACCAGCGCGGCAACGACCTTGCCGATGCGCTGATAGCGTTTCTCGGCGGTTCGGAGAGCCCGGAAGAGATGCGCGGAGCGTTTACCTCGCGCGTCATGTCGCCTTCCAAGGCAATGGCGCCAAACTTTGGCGGCGTGTGAACATCACGCACGAAGTGCTGCAGCTCAAAACACGGTATCCGTTCGTCATCGCGCGGGGCGGCTACGCGGCGCATGAGAATGTCGTCGTCACGATCACTGATCGCGATGGACTGACGGGAATGGGCGAGGCCGCGCCAAACAGGTACTACGGAGAAAGCGTTGCGACCGTCGTCGCGGCTCTGGAGCAATTCGCGCCTGTGCTTGGCAGCGCTGATGCGTGGTCGCTCGAATCTGTCGATGCGCAGCTCGATCGCGTTCTCAGAGGCAACGGCTCGGCGAAGGCGGCGGTCAGTGCGGCAATGCATGATCTCGCTGGCAAGCGCCTGGGTATGCCGGTGCACCGGATGTGGGGCCTCGATGCGGCCGACGCTCCGCTCTCCAGCTTCACCATCGGGATTGCCGATAACGATGGGCTGAGACAGCGGGTGGCTGACGCCGCGGAATACCCCATTCTCAAAGTCAAGCTCGGCACCGACCGCGACACGGAGATCGTGCGCGTCGTTCGCGACGCCGCGCCGGACAAACGGCTTCGTGTGGATGCAAACGCCGGCTGGACACCGTCGCAAGCCGTGAGGATGATCGACTTCCTCGCCGACAACGCGGTCGAGTTCGTCGAGCAGCCAGTAGCTCAGCACGACGTGGAGGGTATGCGATTCGTGCGCATGCGTTCCAGGTTGCCGATCATCGCCGACGAGTCGTGTCTTGTCGCTACCGACGTTCCGCGGCTGGCGGGAGCGGTTGATGGAGTGAACCTGAAGCTTGCCAAATGCGGAAGCCTGCGGGAGGCAGTTCGCATCGTGCACACCGCCCGCGCCTTCGGCATGCTGGTGATGGCCGGATGCATGATCGAATCGAGTCTCGGAATCTCCGCGATCGCTCAGCTGGCGCCGCTGCTCGATCATGCCGACTTCGACGGGGCAGCACTTCTCGCCTCCGATCCGTTCGAAGGTGTCACTATCGCGGGTGGTCGCATCGCGCTCACTGAGCGGCCAGGCCTCGGTGTGGAGAGGGTATCGGCACCCGGGGCGAGAGCTGCCAGCGGAGGCGCCCGCTAGCGGGCCGATGACCGAGGCCGACACGCCGCTCGTCGAGGTTGCGCTCGCGGTTCCGCTCTTCCAGACATTCAGGTACGCCATCGATCCCGCCATCCCCGTGGCACCGGTCGTGGGCTCACGTGTCATCGTTCCGTTCAGGAACCGCAAGGAAGTCGGGATCTGCCTCGGTAGCGCGACGTCGGACGGGCTGCGACAAACCCCCAAGCGCATTCTCGAAGTCCCGGACGCTCATCCCGCTCTCAACGATCGCATGCTCGAGCTGTGCAGGTGGATCGCGGAATACTATATCGTTCCGCTTGGAATCGCCCTCCGTACAGCGCTGCCGGCAGCTATGACGGGTGCAGAACATTCGCAGCCTGCGCGAAAGACGAGGCGCATCGTTCGGCTGAGACAGGATCTGCCGACCCTCACTCACCGCGACCGCGCATTCGCGCGAGCGCCCCAGCAACGTCTCGTATTCGAGATGCTCGAATCACTCGGCGGCACGAGCACCCTGGATCACCTTCTCCAGAAACTCGCATTCTCTCCCTCCGTTCTCAAAGGGCTCGAACGGCGGGGACTGGTGGAGATCGACGCGGAGGAGGTCGACCGCGACCCATTTGCACAGCGCACGTCACGATCAGCTGCGGCACTCGATCCAACGGCTGCTCAACAACAAGCCATCGCCACGCTGAAGTCCGGTGCGGCAGGCGACGTGTTTCTGCTTCATGGGATCACCGGGAGCGGCAAGACTCTGGTGTATATCGAGCTGTTGCGGGAGATCGTGGACCGGCGCGGGCAGACCGGGATTGTGCTGGTTCCCGAGATCGCCCTCACGCCGCAGACGGTTGACCGGTTTCGTGCCGTATTCGGTGACCGGATAGCGGTACTGCATTCCGCGCTGAGCGAGGGTGAGCGTTATGACGCGTGGCGGGCGCTGAGCCGGGGAGAGAAAAGAATTGCAGTTGGCGCACGCTCGGCGATCTTCGCTCCACTCGAGAACCTCGGTGCCATCATTGTGGATGAAGAACACGAGTCGAGCTACAAACAGGGCGAGACGCCGCGATATCACGCACGCGAGGTGGCGATCGTTCGCGCCCGCGCTGAAGGCGCCGTCGTAGTTCTGGGAAGCGCGACCCCGTCGCTGGAGTCGTGGACTAACGCGAACAGCGGCAAATACACACTGATCTCTCTCCCCGACAGAGTGGGAGGCGGAACGCTCCCCCGAGTTGACGTCGTCGATCTTCGGCATCGCGATACTCAGCGGCCCGATACGAGCAGCGGACCCGGCACCGGTTACTCAGCCGTTATCCGCGAAGAGCTCGACGTCGCGCTCGCCAACACGCTTCAGCGCGGCGAACAGAGCATCCTGCTGCTCAACCGGCGCGGGTATTCCGCGTTCGTGCAATGCGGCGACTGTGGCGATGTAGTCGTTTGTCCCAACTGCAGCATCACCCTGACGCATCACCGTTCTCCCGAACGCCTGCTGTGCCACTATTGCGCTCACCAGGAACCGCTCCGCGTGACATGCGCGCGCTGCGGTGGAAAAACGCTCAGGCATCGCGGGTTGGGAACGCAACAGGTCGAGCGATTGCTGAAGGATCGCTTTGCCTCCGCGCGAATAGCCCGGATGGACGTCGATACTACGAGCGGCAAATGGGCGCACGCCGAAATCCTCGACCGTGTATCCGCTGGAAAAGTCGATATTCTGCTGGGGACGCAAATGATCGCCAAGGGCCTCGATTTCCCGAATGTCACGCTTGTCGGAGTAGTCGATGCAGATG
>JALYOO010000219.1 GCA_030856845.1 Gemmatimonadota bacterium | reverse complement strand
CCCCGCTTCAACAAGGCGGGCGATCGAATATTTCTGGCTGCAAACGAGGGACAGAAAGCTGCTCTCGCAAGCGTGAACATTTTCGGCGGCGACCGCCGCGTTCACCTGACATCGGACAACGCGACGGGATTCGTTCCTTCCCCGGATGAAGAATTCGTGGCGTGGATCGAGCGGTTCAATGCCTATATCTCCCCGCTGCCCATGACAGGCAAGCCGATCGATGTGAGCACCTCCGTTGCGGACTTCCCCGCGAAGCGCATCTCGCGCGACGTGGGGTCGTACATGCATTGGGCGCCTGATTCGCGCCGCGTGTACTGGTCACTCGGACCCGATCTCTACAAGCGCGATGTCTCTGCGACATTCGCATTCGAGACGATGGACACGACGACTCTCGTCAAGGATCCGGAGAGCAAGGGCATGCCGATCGGGTTCAAGGCAATCGCCGACAGACCAACGGGAAGAATCGCACTCACCGGCGCGACGGTGATCACCATGAACGGAACCGAGGTGATTCCAGGCGCGACGGTCGTAATCGACCGCAACCGTATCACCTATGTTGGACCAACGGCCAGTGTAACGATTCCGGCGGGCACAAAGACTATCGATGTGGCCGGCAAGTTCATTATGCCCGGACTCGTGGACGCTCATGCGCACATCGGCACCGGCTCACAGGGAATCGCGCCACGCTCGAACTCGGGCTTCCTCGCGAGTCTCGCATTCGACACTACGACGATACACGATCCGTCGAACGAGACCTCGATGGTGTTCTCGACATCGGAGACGGCGCGCGCAACCGGAATGATCGCGCCGCGAATCTTCTCTATCGGAACGATTCTTTACGGTGCGGAAGGAAACTTCAAGGCGATCACGACTTCGTTCGTCGATGCGCTCGCTCACCTCCGGCGCATGAAGGCCGTCGGTGCATTCAGCGTGAAGAGTTACAATCAGCCGAGGCGTGACGCGAGGCAGCAGATCGTGGAAGCTGCGCGGCAGCTTCAGATGGAAGTCGTGCCCGAGGGTGGATCGACTTTCTCAGTGAACACGACGATGTTCCTCGACGGGCACACGACGCTCGAGCACAACATCCCGGTCGCGCCCCTCTATGAGGACCTGCTGAAGCTGATATCCTCGTCGAAGACTGCATACACGCCGACATTCGTCGTGCTGTACGCGGGAATGAGCAGGGAGAACTATTGGTACCAGAACACCAACGTCTGGGAAAACGAGAAGCTCCAGTACTTCAATGCGCCAGGCCAGATCGACGCGCGCTCGCGCCGCCGGACAATGGCCTCGGACGATGACTATTTCTTCGTGACGGTGTCGAAGACAGCCAAGGCATTGAATGATCGCGGCACCCTCGTCAATACCGGCGCGCATGGCCAGCTGGACGGAATGGCCGAGCACTGGGAGACGTGGATGATGCAGATGGGGGGCATGAGCAATCACGAAGCGCTGCGTGCTGCAACGATCAACGGTGCGAAGTCACTCGGGCTCGATAGGGACGTTGGCTCGCTCGAGAACGGCAAGCTGGCGGATCTCATCGTGCTCGATGCGAATCCGCTGGTCGATATCAAGAACACGAATACGGTTCGCTACGTGATGGTGAACGGGCGTCTCTACGATGCGTCGACTCTGGCTCAGCTCGGGAATCATCCTGCAGCGGCGCCGAAGCGGAGCTGGCGCGATTAGCGCTCGCTCATGCCGTTCCAGGTACAAAGATTAAAAGCGGGGAACGCTTGCCGGGATTGTGACTCCCTTCACTTCGGTTTCATGCGCCTCTCTCTGATCTTTTCGACGATCGCTCTCTCAGTTGCTTCCGTTGCCCGCGGTCAGATCGCGAGCGCGCCAGTTTCCGCCCACCTTGCAATCGGCGAAACGTTCACGATCAACTCGAACGTGCTGCATGAGGTCCGCCGAATCAACGTCTACCTTGCGCCCGGATATGCAGACGCGCCCGGTGCGAGACTTCCCGTACTCTACATGCCTGACGGTGGCATGGCCGAGGATTTTCTGCATGTCGCCGGGCTGGTCCAGGTTGGCGTTGGGAATGGGACGATGCGGCCCTTTATTCTCGTGGGGATTGAGAACACCGAGCGTCGCCGCGACATGACGGGGCCGACGAACGATCCCGAAGATCGAAAGATCGCTCCACGCGTCGGCGGCTCGGCCGCGTTCCGTCAATTCGTGCGCAAGGAGCTGATGCCCCGTATAAAAGAGCGGTATCGGACTACCGACGAGACCGCCATCGTGGGAGAATCGCTCGCGGCTTTGTTCGTCGTCGAGACACTTCTGCTCGAGCCGGATTTGTTCGACACCTACATCGCTTTCGACCCGAGCCCCTGGTGGAATAAGGGCCGGCTGGTTTCGGAGTCGAGCGATCGCCTGAAAAATTGGAGGTCGAATCCGAAGACACTTTTTATTGCAACCAGTTCCAACTCAGGCCTCGCGCAGCTTAGCGGGCAGCTGGGGCTACAGCTCTTCGAGGTAACACTGAGTCCGGGTTGAAATGGCAGCTTGTGTCGCTCCCCGATGAGACACATGCCACCATCTATCACCCTGCTGCGCTGCGAGCCTTCCGGTTGTTGTTCAAACCTGCGGCCGTGCCAGACCGGTAGCCCTCCGAGGCAAGGCAGCAGCTCGGCATATCGCGGATCATCCGGCATGATTTTGTTCGAGAAACCGCGCTCGCGCATGAACTCGATGGAAA
>JALYOO010000205.1 GCA_030856845.1 Gemmatimonadota bacterium | reverse complement strand
GAAGAAATCGCTCGAGCGTGCGTGCCGCTTTTTCACGCATCCTGACTGCCGACTCGCAGTCGCATCGGTCCATCCCCCGCCTCGAACTACTGGAGAACGCATGGACGAGAAGTCGCTTTTTGTGAATTTCTGGACGAACGAATCGAAGACAACGCGCAACGTGCTCGCAAGAATTCCGGAGGGCTCCGACTATCGCCCGGATCCGAAGTCGCGCACCGCGCACGAGATCGCGTGGCAGATCGTCTGTGAGGAAAAGATGATCATCGAAGCGCTCGAGACCGGCAAGGCAGAATGGGCGCCGCCACCGATGCCCGCGATGATGAAGGAAGTACTCGAGGCCTATGAGAAGCAGACTGCGGGAATGGCCGAGCGCTGGAACGCATTGCCTGCCGCGCGTTGGGACGGCGCGCTCGAGTTCTTCGGTGGCGAACGACCCGCCTCGCCGATGGCCTGGAGCTTTCTCTTCGACATCATTCACCACCGCGGGCAGATCTCGACCTACTTGCGGCCGATGGGATCGACGGTGCCGCAGATCTACGGGCCGAGCGGCGACGAACCGTAGCGACCTCCGCGCGCGTGCGACCCAAACAGCGTAGCCGCCAGCAGCAGCGCCGCTCCAATCGTTCCTTCTGTCCAAGTCGCCGCGCCGACGCGGATGATCGCTGCGAAGCGCTGTCGCGTTGCGTGCCGTCCATCCTCGTCGAGATCGCCCAGCAGCGCATCGTGATCACGTGCGGGAACCAGCATCAGCGCAACACGCTCGAGCGATGCCATCTTCGTTTCGGCGCTCACGAAGTACTCCATCGAAGGCGGCCCGACAATCCGCGAGTCATCTGCCGAAGTGCGCCCAGTGTATCCTGTAGTGCGCTCGTTCCTGTTGCCGTGATAGTGAACACGCGCCGCGGCCTGCCACCGCGCTCGGCCTTTGGCTCCCCGGGAGTGGAACGCAGGAAACCCTTCTGCTCGAGCCGGTCCAGCGTCACGTGCACCGCTGCACGTGCAACATCGCGGTCAGTGCGTTTGGAGAGCTCATCTCGCACACTCGCGGCGTAGGCCTCGCCGTCTATCTGCAGAACAGCGAGCAGTACAAGCTGCTCGAGCTCGCCGAGGGTGGAGGCCCCCACGCTAACTCGACCGTGCGCTACTGAGGCGGGCGGCTCCGAAGCCCACGAACGGTAGCGTCGCGCTGGCGATCATCATCCATAAAGGATGCGCGAATGCGGTGAAGCTGGCGATGGCGCCCAGAAGTATGAACGTGCCGACGATCGCACCTGGAATGACGGACTGCTGCGCGCCCACCGAGCGGCTACGAGCGCGCCGATACCGGCGCCGAGGATCCAGGCGACGAAGACCGCGACATATTGCGGCGTGCTGATGCCGGTAGTGGAGCGCGGGTCGCCGACGCCGAATAATGCGTGCCCGCCGCGCTCAACCAGCGTGACGGTCAGTGCGGCGGCCAGAATGCCGATGATGGTGGCGGTTACCGGATGGGTTGCCCACCCTGCGCGAGGTGTTGTCATCTGAGGAGGGTTTAGGACTGCATACAAAGTATGCATTCCTCCAGAGCGCGCAAACCCCCTATTTGATCGACACTAACCCCGTGTAGCTACCGGCTCCAGGGCGGCGCGACGTTGTTGCTGCGTGCATAGGCTACCAGCTGACCGAGATGCTCATGGAGGTGAGTCACCGTGAGAACCATCGCGCGCTGCCGGCTCCAGTCCTGCCCGAAGAACTTGATGTTCTGAGTGAGATTCGAGTCAGTCGTGAGGCCCATCGCCTCGTGCAGATGCTTGAAGGACGCGTCGAGCTCGGCAACTATCTGTGCCTTGGGAACCTTCCGCTTCTCATACGCCTCGACCGTCTTCATATCGGCGCCGCTGATGCCCGTCGTCGCGGGTGCCGCCTTGCCCATCATGATCGGAATCAAGTAGTTGTCAGACGCGGTAAGATATTCGTGTGTCTGTGCTCCCGCTTCGCGGACTTGAACCCCACCTTGAGCTGGTTCCGCTGTCGAGGTCATTCCATGGATTTCCGCACCGTACGACTTCTCGCGCTTCTTCTCGCCGGACTGGCAGTTGGTGCGACACCGGAACACGCGCAGACTCCGTCCGCCGTCGCGCGGCCCGGACTCGGTTGGCTGGCCGGGTGCTGGCAACTGCGTGCCGGCGCCATGATGATCGAAGAGCAGTGGCTAGCCCCGCGCGCCGGGGTGCTGCTCGGCGTTGGTCGCACGACGCGCGGCGACTCGCTCGTGAGCTACGAGTTCATGCGGATCCAGGCGAGGGGCGACTCGGTTGTTTTCACTGCCCAGCCGTCCGGCCAGCAGACAGCGGAGTTCACGGCGCGTGTGCTGACATCCCGGGAAGTCGTGTTCGAGAACCTCGCCCATGATTTTCCCCAGCGCGTGCGCTATCGAGCCGCTGGGACCGACTCGTTGCACTCCCGCATCGAGGGCCTCCAGGGCGGACAATTACGCGGCATCGACTTCCCGTACGTCCGCGCGAACTGCGCGACACCATCGGTTGCGCGGTGAACGTTTTGCGCATCAATCGACTATTCCTATTGGCCTATCTCTCTCGTGGAGCGCGCTTCTGGCTGGCGACGCGCGCGCTTATGACGGGGGTCTTCCTCCTTGCCGGAACGAATCCGTTGCAGCTTTCCACAGCTGTCGTGGTGGAGCTGATCCTGTTGAGTGTCGTTCTCGCTTTCGTCGACACCTACCGCCATCACGAGCGTGCGCTCATCGCCAATCTGGGGATCCGCCCGTTCGTTCTCGTCATTCTTTTTGCCGCGCCTGCTCTCATTGGCGAAGTCGCCCTGTGGCTCGGCGCCGGCGCGTTTTCGTGAAGCCGATCCTCACTGCGGAATCCGTCGCAAAATCCTTTCGGGGCCAGCGCGTACTGTCGTCTGCTACGCTCCGTGCAGTGCCTGGGCAACTGCGAGTTCTCTTTGGCCGCAATGGGAGTGGCAAGTCAACGCTGCTCAAAATCGCCGTCGGCTGGATCCCCGCCGACGGCGGCGCAATTCATTTTGATGGACGTGTCTATCTGTCAGTCCGCCTGCCGGAGCTTGCCAAAGCCGGGCTGTTCTATCTACCCGACCGTGACCTCCTTTCGACGGCCTTCACGATCAGACGGCAGCTCGAGATGATCCGCAGCCAATTCGACGGAGGCAATGTTGTGGATGCGGCCAGTCGGCTCGGAATCGGGGAACATCTGGACAAGCGGCCGTTGGAGCTGTCGGGTGGCGAACGGCGACGAGCCGAGCTCGCCGCAGTGCTCGTTCGGCGACCAACATGCCTGCTTGCCGACGAGCCCTATCGAGGCATCGCGCCGAAAGACGCGGAGGATCTGACGAGAACGTTTGTCAACCTCGCGGCCGACGGGGTGGCCGTGGTAATCACGGGCCACGAAGTCCCCACGCTCCTCGGCGCTGCGGATCATATCAGCTGGTGCACCAGCGGCACCACGTACGAGCTCGGCCCGCCTGCCGTCGCGACGCAAAATCCGGCGTTTCGACGAGAGTATCTCGGTTCGTGGTCCCAATTACGTGCAGTCTGATGGCCCGTCGCCATTGCCTGAGCTCGAACATGTATTCTGGCTCGGAGGCTCCCCAGGCGCGGGCAAAAGTTCGATCAGCAGAATGCTGGCGGATCGTTTTGGCCTCGCGCTCATTACTCGGATCGTCGTTGGGCACGGGACATTGCCGCCCAGTGCACCGAGCCTGAAGCGGCCTTTCACAACTGGATGGCACGCGATGCCCGATTTTCAGAATGGGTTGAGGCAGAACGCGCGACCTCGATCTTACGGTACTCAAGGTTGATGGGAATCGAGCGCTCGAGGAAAATGCACATTTGGGCGCTGCACACTTTCGGTTTTCTGCCCATCGATCGCAGGCCGATGGCCGTCGCTGAATGACGGCAATGGTCTTCGGGCAGCTCTCGCTTGAAGACCTCGTCCATTTCCTGTTCATTCACACGAACCATCACCGCCCGCAACTTTCCGCAACCGCGGGATGAAAGGAGCAGACCGTGACACCGTCCTCTCCAACGGATAAGGCCAAAGCGGCACGGCTGCAGGTGCGAACGTATCTCGCAGCCCTGCCGCCCGATTCGCGCAGGGCTCTCAAGAAGATGGGCGATGCCATTCGCGCCGCAGCCCCCGGCGCAGTGGAGATTTTCAGCTACGGAATCCCCGGCTTCAAACTCGAGGGCCAATCGCTCGTCTGGTATGCTGCGTTCAAGCGGCACACCAGCCTGTTCCCGATGGGCGAAGCGCTCAGGCGCGCTCACGCATCCGAGCTGGAGGGATGCGAGACGGCCAAGGGAACGATTCGATTTCCGCTGACCAATCAGCCGTCAGCGGCACTTGTGAAACGACTCGTCAAGACACGTATCGCCGAGATTCGTAAGAACGGCAAAACGTAAGCTCCCGCTCACTCGCGGCGCAGGATACAGAGCGCTGCGAACTGTCAGCTGCGAAAGTTCAGCAGCGAACTTCGACAGAGAAATTCAACGGCGAACGGTAAACTCCGCGACGAGTTCTCTGCGGTCCCACTGAAGCGCCAGCAGACCCCCGCCATTCTCCTCTCGAGCGGAGTGCGATCCACTCTCAGCCGCATCGTACCGCGAGTAGGATGTGCCACGGTCGCCGAATCAGCGCCAAGGAGCGAGAGTGGAAACGCTGAAATGCGGGCACCCGAGAGCATTGGGGCTTCAATGGCAGAAGCTCCGCTCGCGCGTAGTCTTCGCAACGCGATTTCGAACGGCCAGTGTACCAGGTCGATGAAAGGAAGCGCAGCGCGATTGGCACCGACCGCGCGGCTAGTGCGTTCCGTACCCTGCTCGTCGGCGACGCGGATCGAATCCGCGGCAGAGGCGAACACCGTGCGACGAGTGACCGCTGCCGTCGCCGGATCGAGCACCGTCACTTCGAGCCGTGAGAGCATCCCGTCGGAACCGAATTCTGCGCGGTGCCGCTGAAGCGACCTGCGAGGTGACCGCACGACCATTTCCGCATCGACGGTGTTGCGCGCCCGCACGATGCGCTCGACGGCTATCGTATCGACACCGAGGCGAGCGGTGAGCGAGCTGGTATCGGAGGCGGTCTGCGCGGATGCAGTTGCAGACAGGAGCGCGAGCGGAATGAGTTTGAATGAACACACACCTTCGAGCCCTGCTCGCGGCATTGTTCACGCTCGTCGCCGTCCCCCTCGCTGGACAGAGCCGCTCTCTCGATCTCACCGTGAACGGCGTGGGCTTGAGCATCGGCGATTCGCGTCGCGTCACCGGCCTCCGCCTGAATTTTCGCGACCGTGAGAGGGAGGAGGTGATCGGCGCCAACGTGACGATATGGTCGCCATACAAGGAGAACAGGGGAGTCGTTCGCGGCCTCGCGCTGGGATTTCCGGCGACCGGCGCGCACCGCATCGACGGCATCGCCGCGGGAATCGTCGGAGTCGCTGCGTTCGAAGCCATTCGCGGGCTGGGAGTTGGCGGCATCGGGCTTGACGTCGGCGAAGACATGCGTGGAATCGCCCTCGGCGGCATTGGAATGGGTGTCGGACAGGATCTGAGA
>JALYOO010000202.1 GCA_030856845.1 Gemmatimonadota bacterium | reverse complement strand
CTGGCCGCTTTACCTCCGAGCCAGCTCTGGCGAAATGCACGCATCGCAGCCGTCACGGGTAACCCCGCGCTTTCGTACGTAACGACACGAATCGCCTGCAATCCGACAAGCCTCATCGGGATCGTCTGCCTCCGGCCAACCCGCGTTACGTCGACGGTTACGGTCTCTCCGACATGGTGCCGTGCGATCACCGCATTCAGGGAATCGCTCGACGCCACCGCTACCCCGCCGATCGCGTGTACGATTGCGCCATTGGCAATACCGGCCTGGTACATCGAACCGTTTTCCGCCGTCCAGTTAACGAAGACACCCGCCGAGTCACTAGCCAGCGATGCACCGAGGAATGGACGTAGCACGCTGTCCCTGGGGATCTGAAACCCGGCGCGGGCTAGCAGTGGCGAAAAGTCGGGAACGTCACTCCCCTCGATGTAGCGGCGAAAGAAATCGTTGGCGAACGCCGTGTCCTTCGTCAGCTTACCCAGCACTGCGCGCAGGTCGCGCATCGTGTAGGGACGGACAGGTGCGAAAGCTGTGGAGTGCGCCTTCCCGAAGTCCCGCCAAAGCAGGCGCATGTAGTCGTCGAGCGAAGCATTGAAGCGATCGCGCAGTGTCAGATCGAGTCCCAGCGCAATCACCGAGCCCCATGTGTAGTAAGAAATGAAGGTGTTGGGATTGATCGGATCGGGAAAAGCCGCGCCGTCACGGAACGGCGCCTGAAGGCTCATTCCGACAGCGGAGTAATGCTTGCGCCCGGGATTGTTGACAGTCCCTGCTATCGCGCTCCCGATGTTGCGTGCGAAATCGTCGTCGGTGTACAGCCCCGCGCGCCGGATGATCAAGGGTCCGAAGTAGTTCGTGAATCCTTCGCCGAGCCACAGCTCCTCCGACATGTTCTCGTTGTCGAAGTCGAACGGTTCCAGCGACCGTGCTCGCAGACGCTCCATGTTCCAGGCATGAAAGAACTCGTGCGAAACGGTACCTAGTCGCGCGACGCGATTCGCGCTGTCCGACAGTGATCCTCGACTGGAGATCACGGTGGAGTTCCTGTGCTCCATCCCGTCGCCGTTGACCCACGGGAGATAGTCCATCAGGAACGTGTACGTGCCGTAGTCGAAGCCTGGCGGTTCACCCCATAGCGCAATGGATTCGTCCACCACTTTCTTCACGAGCGTCGTAAACGAATCGACCTGTGCGTCGGTCCCCTGATGGTGAACGGCCAGTCTCACGGTGGACTGTTTACCTCCGTGAGTTGCTGTCCAGCTGCGAATAGTGACAGGTCCCACTTCCGTCGGTGAGTCGAGGAACCATTGCATGTTGGGCGCAGTGAACACCATTGAGTCGGATGTCGGTGCAAGCTGCGTTGCCACCTTCCACCCTGGCCGCGGGCGAATCGTCAGACGCACGGGGACTGACTCCATTCCGCGCGCGTACATGAATGTCGCGGGCATGTTCATGTGCGCGTGCGACTCGTCGATGCCGAGGTAGGTGCCGTCGACACGATCGCCCCAGATGGTGTATGTGAGCCGAACCGCGCCATCGTGCCCGCCGACGTCCCAGCCGCTCATGTCCGGTCTGGTTATCGGAAGCGTCCTGCCCTGGCCATCCGTCGCCCGAACGTTATAGACATTCTTGGCGAACGAGGTCAGTGCGTAGCGGCCAGGGGACGTGCGTGCCATACGCGCACGCAACCTGCTATTGCGTGGGATGCCGGTGAATCTCGCCGACACCATGGCTTCGTGATTCGCCGCGTTGGGAAAGCTGATCTCGTACTCGACGCGCCGCTGCTGCGCTTCGGCGGCGGAAGAAATCGGCGGCGCGATCAGCACACCGAGCGCAATTGTTGCGATGCTCAGTCTCATTTTTGCAAAACTAACAGCCGCGCTACCGGGCCGGTGCGCTGCGTTTACATTCCGCCGAGTCATCCGACCCTTGCCACACCTGTAATTTGACCGATTCCGATCGCCGCGGGTTTCTGCGAGACTCATTGATCTATTCGGGCGCTGCACTCTTCGCGCCTTCACTCAGCGGTCTCGTTGCCTGCTCGAAGAGCATGGAATCGGGGGCCACCCGCGACGCACTCGCCGGCGCCGGCGGATACGGGCCGCTGACTGTTGCCGGCGCCGAGCTCGCGCTGCCACGCGGATTCAAGTACACGGTACTGAGTGTAGCAGGCGGCAAAATGTCTGACGGGCGGCCTATCCCGAATTCGCACGACGGGATGGCGGCGTTCCCCATGAGAAACGGCAACGTGCGACTGCTGCGGAATCATGAGAACCGCGACACTCCCGCCAAATCCACCGTCAAGGGTAACGCCTCTCTCGCCTACGACTCCAGGGCCGGTGGCTGCGTCACTTCACTCGAAGTCCGCATTGACTCGAATGGTCCACCGGTGGTTGTAAAGGAATTCGTCTCATCGAGCGGAACCATAGTCAACTGCGCTGGTGGCCTTACGCCGTGGGGAAGCTGGCTGACATGCGAGGAGAGCGTAGCGGGTACAACACAGGAGTGGTCACGCAATCACGGCTACGTTTTCGAGGTTCCCGCGTCGGCCGAAGCTCAGGTGCCCGCACAACCGCTGACCGCGATGGGAAGGTTCGTGCACGAAGCCGCGGCGGTCGATCCGGTGACGGGCATCGTGTACGAGACTGAAGACCTTGCACCGGGCGGTTTCTATCGGTTCATCCCCCGAACGAAGAGCGTGCTCTCGGCCGGCGGCGTTCTTCAGATGCTGGCCATCAGGGACAACCCGCAATACAACACGGCGAAGGGACAAACCGTCGGCAAAGTGCTGCTCGCGTTCTGGGTGACGATCGCTGACCCCGATCCGGCAAACGCCGGGGAGGATCCGTCAGCGGTGCATCGTCAGGGAGTGGCGCTGGGCGGCGCGAGCTTCTCGCGTCTCGAAGGCTGCTGGTTTGGTGACAAGAGCATCTACTTCAATGCCACCAACGGCGGCGAGGCGATGTGCGGACAGGTCTGGCGCTACCGCCCGACGAGCGACACTGCGGGAGAGCTGACACTGGTGTTCGAATCGCCATCGCCCGAGGTCCTCAAGTCGCCCGACAACATCACAGTCAGTCCGCGCGGGGGCCTCCTGTTGTGCGAGGATGCGGGCACCGACCAGTACATGCGCGGCCTCACGCGCGACGGACGCATCTTCGACTTCGCGCACGTGATCGGGCCGAGCACCGAAGTGGCCGGCGCCTGCTTCAGTCCGAACGGCTGCGTTCTCTTCTTCAACATTCAAGGGTCCACGCGCGACGCCGGCGCGGCACTTGGGATGACCTTCGCGGTGACGGGACCGTGGGGTAAAGGCGCGCTCTAGTTTGTCTTTGCCTTTTCGGCGACCGCGATCTTTCTCGCGAGATAAAGCGCGTTTGCGGTAGCTGCCCCGGAGATCGTGTTGTCGAAGATGCACCAGACGGGAACACCGGTGGCCGCGTAGGATCGGAGCCGGAACGCGAGACCGTCGAGGTATCCTTCAGTGTAAGCGGAGTAGTACACCTGCGGCGATCCATGCAGACGATAGTAGATCGTCGACGGGATTCCTCCCGGTTCCGCCGCGCACGCAATGACCGCTGGGTCGGCGGCCACCCGTGCGAGCTTCAGATCGTTGAACAACTTGTCTGGCCCTCGCCCGAACCATGATGAATGGCGTGGCTCGACGACGATGGTCCCGGGGTGCTTAGCCCGCAGCGCCTCGAAGAAGTCGGTTGCGATCTCGACGTCGAGCTGCATGCTGGGCGGCATCTGCACGAGCAGGCAGCCGAGCTTCTGCCCGAGGCCCGCGACTTCCGCCAGAAATGGATCGAGCATCGGGGCGGCGTCGACAAAGCGGCGATCGTGCGTAATCGATTTTGGCATCTTCACCGAAAAGCGAAACGACTCAGGCACCGCGTCCGCCCAGCGTTCGTAGGTCGACGTGCGATGCGGGCGATGGAACGAAGAATTGATTTCCACCGCCCGAAACATCGAGGCGTACCGCTGAAGGTTCGAACCTTCGCCGGGGAATGATTCACGGCTTCTTCCGAGCGTCCATCCGGCACAGCCGATCATGAAATTCTGCGCTGTCCCGACAGCCACAGCGGACCGGCTGTCATGAGCATGCCGCGAAGAATCCGGCTTCATGCCGCGATGCGCTGGAGCCCGACACGACCGACTAGAGCCCAGTATCGCGGATCGTTCCTGATCGCATCGAGGCGCGGGTGAACGCGCAGCAGGATCAATCCCGGCGCATGTTCCTCCGCTGCCACGTCGAGCCATCGGAACGCGTCGTCCACATCTCCGAGGCTTGCGTGTAACGCCGCAATTCCCCACGCGGAAATCACCCTGCTCGACCGCGCTTCGGTCAGCTCCGCCAGTATCCGCCGGGCTTCATCCACATTGCCGCTCGCTGCGGCCAGATGGCCGAGCCCGAACGACGGCCCCGCGACGCTTCCGGAGAGCCGGCGACCCTCCTCGTATTCGGCGAGGGCCTCGTCAAATCACCCTAGCGCTTCGAGTGAGCGTGCGAGCCCGGTGTGCGCACCGTCAAAGCGAGGATCGAGCTCGATCGACATCCGATACTGAAACACGGACTTCTCGTACTGACGTGCGAAATAGCAGGCTTCACCCAGGCCCGTGCGCATCAGCATCGACAGCGGGTCGATACTCACCGACTTGTTCATTGCACTGAGCGCCTCCGAGTGACGTTCGTATGAATAGAGCGCGCGTCCAAGAAGGTTATGTGCCGCCGCCAGACCGGGATTCAGCCTGACCGCCGTCTCCAGCGCGCGCAGCCCACCGGCGAGATCACCCGTGTGCGAAATGATGACGCCCATCGACGCGTGCGCCTCGGCGAGCGAAGGGTCGAGCTGGAGCGCGTGGCTGGCGGCAGCCGTTGCTTCTGCGGCCGCCTCGCCGGGCGACACGATTCCACGAATTGCCCGGAAAATGTTGCAGTCCGCCACTGCACACCATGCAGATGCAGAGTTCGGGTCGAGGTTCAATGCCCGGCGTGCGTGCCGCAGCGCAACCTCGATCGCCTCGGGGGATCCGCCGAAGAACGAATGGCGGCTCTTGAGAAACTCGAGATGCGCCTCGGGATTCACCGCGGCGCGATTCGCCAGTTGCGTTGCCTCCGTGGGTGACAGATGAATCGCGATCTCCCGGGAAACCTTCTCGGCGAGCTCGTTCTGGAGAGCGAGGACGTCCTCGAGATCGCGGTCGTAGCGGTCGGCCCAGATTGTCACATCAGTGCGCGCTGCGATGAGCTGCACAGTGACGCGCACGCGGTTGCCGATGAGAAGCGCCGAGCCTTCGAGCACTGCGTCCACGTTCAGCTCGCGGGCGATCTCGGGAAGCGACTTCGCCGAGCCCTTGTAAGTCATCACCGACGTTCGTGAGATCACACGCAGCGCCTTGATGCGCGCGAGGGCGGAGATGAGCGAGTCTGTCATCCCGTCGATAAAATATTCCTGCGACGAATCGCTCGCGATATTGCGCAGGGGTAACACCGCGATCGCGCGAATCACGTCGCGCGGCGGCAGGGGCAACCCGCCCGTGGGCGCCCCGTCGCGTATCAGGCGCAGCGCCTCGCTGACGACTCCCGCGGAAACGGGCCGATGCGCCGGTTCCTTTCGCAGGCATTCCGCTATGAGCCTGTCGAGAGCGTCTGGCGCGTGCGGCCGAAGAGAGCGAACTGACGGGGCGGCAGTGTTGATGATTGAAAACATCAGCGCTTCGGGACGTTCCTTCACAAACGGCCGCCGCCCCGTGACCATCTCGAACAGCATTGCACCGAGGGCATAGATGTCGGTGCGTGCGTCATCGACGTCACCGAACAGCTGCTCGGGTGCCATGTATGGCAGGGAGCCCACGATGGTGCCCGTGCGTGTCATGCGTCCGCTGACCTTGCCGCCGGCAAGAAGCAACGCGATGCCGAAGTCGAGGATCTTAGGGTGACCATCCGCGGTAAGCGCGACATTGGCGGGTTTGAGATCGCGATGCAGGAACCCGTGGCGGTGTGCGTTGTCGACCGCCGCCGCGATTGCGGTGCCGAGGTCGAGTACATCTTCCAGCGGGAGCGGGCCCGACGTGAGTCTTGACTCGAGTGTGCCGCCAGGCACGTACTCCATGACGAGGAAGTCGCATCCATCGCGCGCATCGAAATCGAAGATGGTGGCGATGCCCGGGTGAGAGAGGCGCGAAAGGACGAGTGCCTCGCGTCGAAAACGCTCGCGGGCGGTGGCGCTACCCAGCGCGCCGGTGAGCAGCATTTTGATCGCGACATCGCGGTCGAGATTCGCATCGTGCGCTTTCCACACCTCGCCCATTCCGCCTTCGCCAATGCGTTCGACCAGGCGGTAGCGCCCAAGACTAGTCCCAGGTTCGAGTATCACGTGGTCGGTCATAGATGCGCAGCATTGGGCGCCAACTGCGCGATGTTAACCTCTCACCAGCTGGTACGTGAGGAACCCCGTACCATTGTCGAGATTTCGCCTGTCGGCAACGTTGACCGTCATCGCGTCGAGAGTTTCGTGGAACAGCCGCTATTTCTCGTCTTCCGATTTCCGCTTCGGATCTCCCACATCGCCGAGGATGCCGCCCTTCGACACTAGCTGCGCCGCAAGCACCGTCTGTATCACACTCGCGATCTGATTCGTCGTCGAGTTCGCGGCCCCGCCGTCCTCGCCGCCAGAGATCGTGATGAGCCTCGCTTCTCCCAGCGCTGCCGCGATGTCCGGCGCAATCACCGGAATCATCTCTATCTGGCGATAGCGAAAATAACTTTCTCCTCCCGCCGCTATCGCCTTGTTCACCTTCTCGATCGCTTCGGCCTGTGCAGTTGCCACCGTGCGGATGCGAATCGCCTCCGCCTCCGATGCCGCCTGCGCCTGGATCGTGACTCGTGAGGCATCGGCTCGAGCCTGCGCGATCTGCGTTGCATCGAGCTCCGCGACGCGCTGAATTCCCATCGCTTCCTGGAGCTTTGCTTCAGCCTGTGCGACAAGCGCCGCATTGGAAGCTTTCGTCTGATCAAGCTCCCGCTGGCGGTCGGAGATCGTGCGCTCCGCTTCGATCGTCGCTTCCTTCGCGCGACGCGCCTGCTGCGCCTGCACGATATCCGCGGTTGCCTGCGCCTCCGCCGCCGACATCCGGCGTCGCGCATCCGCCACTTCGCTCTGCACGAGCTTGATGTTGAGCGAATTGAAGATGAGCCCGAGGTCGGTGAGCTCGCGCGAGCACGCCTTGCGGATGATCACCGCGAGCGGATCATCATCGTCTTCCGTAGAATCGAGCTGTTGTCGCTCGCTTGTCGTCATTGAAAGCGGTCTCGCCGTAGTGAGAGCAACGACGGTTGACGCGGCCGTGGAAGCGGCAAGCGACGCAGCCATGCCTGCGGGAAGAGCCCGCGACGATCGCGCCGAGAATAGCTGATCGTGCGTGAGCAGGTTGATCGCGCGGCGGGCGGAGCTCGACAGAAGATCGGTTAGGGTGTTGATTTGATCCGCTTCGGGCTTCGCGAAAAAACGGTTCGCGGCGGTCTTGATCATCTGATCCGTGTCACCGACGGAGACGATCGCGCTGGCGAGAACGCGCACCTTGATCGGCTGAGGAGTGCCCTCGGTATCTAGATCCGCAGTCTGGTCGGTGATGTCGAGATCGACGTTGATTACCTTGCTCGAGATCGTCGTGCCGATCGTGAGCAACGGTATCTCCTTCGACTTGCCCGGCCCACGGTAGATGACATTGCCGCCGTTGAGCCAGCTCACGAGACGGATCGTGCCGGCGTCGACGTTGCGCAGAAACGACGCAACGATCGCCGGGATGATCACGAGCACGCTGACGATGACAACACCTGCAAGGATCAGGATATTCATGAGCTCGTTGTTTAAATGGAGGTTACGGGATTGGAAGCGTCACGATACAGCGCCCGCGCGCTGCATCCACCTCGGCGATTCGCACCTTGTCTCCGGAACGGATGCGCACACCGCGCGACCGCTCGTCATGGGAAAGCGTCGCTAACAGCTGAATGACCTGGCCGTCGACATCGACCGCGACGAGTCCCGACCCGCTTGAATCGAAGCCCGTTACCGCCCGTGCCTCATCCTCGATGGCGCTCTCAAGGGTCACTGCCGGACTCGACTCGAACCGAAACAGAAAACGCCATAGCGGCCCGACGAGACCGAGCTCGAACGCTGCCGCGGCGAGTATTGCGGCGCCGAAGCGCAACGGCTCGCCGAGTGGTGTAGCGACAATTCCCCCGGCGCCGAAACCCACCATCAGAGCGAAGAGCAGGCGTGGGGAAAGGAGCGACGTCCAGTTGAATCCGTGCGAGCCGACTTCATGGTGGCCCGCATCCGATCCGTGGCTCGCCGCATGTCCATGCCCTGCGTGCAGGTCACCGGGATGCGCGTGTCCGTGGCCGTGTCCGAGCCCGTGACCTCCGCCCGCGTGCAGGTCACCGGCGTGCCCGTGTCCTGCTCCGCCCCCATTCCCGCCGTCGCCATGGCCGTGGCCGTGCCCGCCATGCGACAGACCGCCAACAGCCATTATCCCCAGTCCCACCGCACCGGTCACGAGCGAGACGAGGTAAACATCCATCTACAACATATACAGCATACGCGTACCGGCGGACAGCCCGGCCGGCCCGCTTCTCTAGTATATGGCCGGGTGGAGCGCCCCGCGCGACGCTCGGACTGAGCGTATTCTTCTCGCTCATGTCTACGCTCGAGTATGGCTGGACCTCAGCCGGCTCCGTTCACTCAATCCGCATGGTCCATGTGGCAGGCACTCATGGCAGTCCGTACTCATTCGGAGACGGGAGGGACAAGAGACCGATAGAAGTTCCGGATTTCTTCATCGCGACGGTCCCCGTGACCCAGGCGCTGTGGATTCACGTCATGGGCGTCGGAAGCAATGAATCGATTCGTCAGGGTGAGCGCCGACCTGTGG
>JALYOO010000190.1 GCA_030856845.1 Gemmatimonadota bacterium | reverse complement strand
CAGAGGGAGTTCTACGGAAACAGGGACCTGTCGTATCAGACTCTCGCCAACCTTCGCGGCAGCACGGGTGGAACGAATTTCTTCGTGTCCGGTGTGGTGGCGAAGGACAACGGCCTCGGCGAAAACGACTACAAGCAGGAACAGTCGCTTCGCGTCAATCTGAGCCACCTGTTCGGCAGCAAGCTCAATATCCGCGCGAACTCGCAGCTGATTCATACGCTGACGCAGCGCGGCGTATTCGGCAACGACAACACCGGCATCAACCCGTACACCACGTTCTCCCTGACGCCGTCGTTCGTCGAGCTGCGCAAACAGCCTGACGGAAGTTTTCCGCGCAATCCGCAGAGCGACGTCGGAAACAACAACCCGTTTCAGAACGCTGACCGAATCAAGACTCCGGAGAATGTTTACCGGCTCATCGGCAGCCTTCAGGGCGTGTACAACTTCATGTCGACTCAGAGCCAGACTCTGGACCTGACGATGACCGGCGGAATCGACGCATACAACGACGAGTCGCGCATCATCTCGCCGGCTGACATCTACATCGAGCAGATCAACGCGAATCCGGGCACGCTGGTTCTCAACGAGGGCAACATCGTCAACGCCAACCTCGGTGGAACTCTGGCTCACCGGCTGATCGGCGGAGCCTTCGTCGCGACCACATCGGTGGGTTTTGGACAGTCACGCCGCAATTCCAACATTCTCAACACAATCGGCCGAGGGGTATTCCCCGGAGTAACGTCGATCGGAGCGGCTGTTCAGCAGTTCGTTCTTCAGACACAGGACCAGGTTAAGGATTTCTCCATCTTCGCGCAGGAAGAGTTCCTGACGTTGAACGAGAGGTTGCTGCTCACCGCTGCGGTCAATGCCGAGCGATCGAGCAACAACGGCGACGAGACAAAGTTCTACGGCTATCCCAAGTTCTCGGCGTCGTATCGCATTCCGGAAATCATTCCGAAGGTGAGCGAGTTGAAGGTGAGAATCGCCTATGGTCGCGCCGGCAACCAGCCGACAGCGGGCAAGTTCACATTCCTCACTCAGCTGTATGACGAAGGCAGGCCGGGCAATCGCGCATCGACGATCCGCGGATTCCCCGACATCAAGCCGGAGACGGCGAGCGAGCTCGAGGGAGGCTTCGACCTTCAGGGCTTCGACGGCCGCGTGACACTTTCGGCGACGCAGTACCGAAAGCAGATCGACAATCTTCTGCTGACGACGTCGCTGGCGCCGTCGACGGGCTTCTCGACGCAGTGGATCAACGGCGGGCAGATCGTGAACCATGGCACCGAGATCGAGCTCGGCTTCACTCCAATCCAGACCAGCCGGTTCGAGTGGGTGTCGCAAACGACGTACGCCAGCCAGAAGGGCAAGGTCACTCGCCTTCCGGTCCCGGGCTTCATCTCCGGTCCCGGATCCTTCGGCAGCCGGTTCGGCAACGGTTTCATCCAGCTGGGACAGTCCCCGTCGGTCATCCAGGCCGTGAATGGCTGCACCGCGCTGAGCTCGACGGGCACCTGCGCGGCGGCGAACCGCGTGCTGAGCTTCGTCGGTGACGGGCTGCCGGACTACGTAATGGGATTCAGCAACGACTTCGCTGCGGGCCCCGTGCGCCTCTCGACGCTCGTCGACTGGAGAAAGGGAAGCAAGGGCGTCAACCTGACGAACAACTATTTTGACGGCGGGCTGCTCGCCGATACGGCGCTCGGTAACCAGAGGCTGCGGGACTTTGCAGCCGGCAAGGCCGTCTACGTCGAGAGCACCGGCTTCGTGAAGCTTCGCGAAGTGCGCGTTTCCTACGAGATGCCCGGTGGTCTGGTGTCGTCGCTGTTCAACGGCAGGGCGCAGTCGGCTCGCATCGAGCTCAGCGGCCGCAACCTCCTGACGTCGACCGAGTACACGGGCCTCGATCCTGAAGTTTCCAACTTCGGAAACGGTGCGCTTGGCCGAATTCAGGACGTCACTCCGTATCCGCCCTCGCGCACGTTCTACTTCACGATCAACACTACCTTCTAGTCAGCGAGTGATTCATTCAATGAAGAAATACACGAC
>JALYOO010000184.1 GCA_030856845.1 Gemmatimonadota bacterium | reverse complement strand
AATCTGCGGAACACGATGCTGGCCGTTGCGGTAGCGCGCGAATGCGGTGTTTCAGACGAGCGGATGGCCGCGGGCATCTCCGCCATGGAGCCTCCGCGGATGCGAGTTGCACTGGAGCGGATCGGCGATGCCACTCTGATCAATGATGCGTACAACGCAAACCCCGGATCGACCCGGGCGGCCATCGAGCTGATGACTCAAATGGGTACGTCACGGCAGCGAGTGATCGTTCTGGGAACGATGAAGGAGCTCGGCGAAGCATCGGACCGGTGCCATCGGGACATTGCGTCGCTCGCGCTCGATTCAGGCGCTGAGGTAGTTGCCGGTGTCGGAGACTTTGCGACAGCGATCGAGGCACTCGCGCCAGACAGCGAGAGAGTCGTGACTGCCGAATTGGTTGAGGATCTCTGGGAGAAGCTGGAACCACGCCTGTCGCCGGACGCGGTTATTCTTTTGAAAGCGTCGCGGGGCGTGAGGCTCGAGCGGCTCGTACCCACACTGACCACCTGGGCCAACCGAAAGTGCTGAATTTCCTACTCGTACCGCTGTCGAGGGACTTCGGCTTTCTCCGAGTCTTCAACTACATCTCCTTCCGCGCTGCGGGCGCAGCGGTGACGGCCTTGCTCGTTTCATTCATCGTCGGCCCGCTGATCATCAGAAGGCTGCGCAGGATGAGGCTGCATCAGGTGATACGCGAAGGTACGCCCGACTCGCATCAGGAAAAGAAGCGGACTCCGACAATGGGCGGGCTGATCATCCTGACGTCCACGCTCATCCCGACGTTGTTATGGGCAAAGCTCAACAATCAGTATGTGCTCAGCGCGATGTTCGTCATGCTCTGGATGGGCTTCATCGGATTCTTCGATGATTATCTCAAGCTGAAACAGCGCCAGGCCGGAGAGAAGAACACGGGCCTCATCGAGAGCTACAAGCTCGCCGGACAGATAACGATTGGTTTTCTGCTGGGCTGGTTTCTATGGAAGTTTCCCCTGTCGACGCTGCCGGGCGCATCGACCACGCTTCCGTTCTACAAGTACATGCTGATCGTTCCCGCTTCGGCTTCGCTAGCCTGGGTGTACGTGGTGTTCGTGACTTTTGTCCTCACCGGCACGAGCAACGCGGTCAACATCACCGACGGTCTCGATGGACTCGCAGCTGGCCTCACCGCGATTGCAGTGCTCACGCTCGCTCTCTTTGCATATGTCATCGGGCGCATTGATGCATCGGCATATCTGCAGGTGTTCTACCTGCGTGGCGCGGGGGAACTGACGGTATTCTGTGCCGCCGTAATGGGTGCGTGTATAGGATTTCTCTGGTATAACGCGCACCCAGCGCAGGTGTTCATGGGAGATACCGGCTCGCTCGCACTCGGCGGTGCACTGGGTGCCATTGCAATTCTGCTGAAGTCAGAGTTCGTGCTGCTGATTGTCGGCGGGGTGTTCGTGGCGGAGATGGTCTCCGTCATCATACAGCGTGTCGTCTACAAGGTGCTCAAGCGTCGCAAGGGAGCCGAATACGCGCAGAAGAACCGAGTCTTCCGAACGGCGCCGCTGCATCATCATTTCGAAGAGGGCGGCTGGGATGAGAGCCAGGTTGTGGTACGCTTCTGGATTCTCGGGATACTCTGCGCGTTTCTCGCACTCAGCACGCTCAAGCTGAGATGAGTCGCCCGGATCTGCCGATCGGCGAGATCGCGGTGCTCGGGCTCGCCAGAAGCGGCGCTTCCGTTACCAGACTGCTTCTCGAGAGCGGGCGACAGGTGTATGCGTCCGATGGCGGCTCATCGGTGCCGCTGGAGACCAACGCGGCCGGTCTTCGAGAGGTTGCCACCCGCATTGCAATCGAGCGGGGATCGGGCGCTCCCGTTCTGCGCATCGATACAGGTGGGCACGATCTCGCGCGGCTGGCGCGCGCGGCACTGGTGGTCGTCAGCCCGGGCATCGATCCGGCGGCCGCACCGATACAAGCCGCTCGCGAGGCGGGTGTCCCCGTCGTAAGCGAGGTCGAAGTGGCGCTCCGCGCGATGCCCGCGACAAAAGTGATCGCAATCACCGGAACGAACGGAAAGACAACTACGACAGCCCTGATCGGACACCTGCTGCGAGGCGTCGGTGAGGACGCCGTTGACGCGGGCAACATCGGCACTCCGCTGTCGGAGATCGCCATGCGGAAGCCTCAGCCGCGGTGGATCGCTTTGGAGATGTCTTCGTTTCAGCTTCACGATACTCCGGGACTCTACCCTGTTGTCGGGGTGCTTACCAATCTCAGCCCCGACCATCTCGACCGCTATCCGACCGCCGACGACTACTACGCGGACAAGGCACGCCTGTTCGCGAACGCATCGGTCGAGTCGCACTGGGTGCTCAACGCTGATGACCGGCGAGTGGCGGCGATGGCAACCGACGTTCCGGGGAGAAAGCACTGGTTCTCTACGCGTGAGCCGGCCGACGCTACGCTCGAATCCGGCTCTCACACGCTGCGCGTTCTCGGCAACGACATTCTTCCGCGGGCCGAGCTGAACCTGCTAGGGGATCACAACGTGTCGAACGCGCTCGCTGCGTTGCTCGCGGTGTCCGTAGCGGATGAGGCGTTCCGTGAATCTGAAACCAGGATGCGGCTCGCGGCGGCGCTTCGCACATTCCGCGCACTGGCGCACAGGCTCGAAGTGGTGGGCGAAGTTGACGGTATACAATGGATTAACGATTCGAAGGCAACCAATGTGAGCTCCACGCTGGTCGCTGTGGCAGGAATGCGGCGTCCGACCATTCTGCTTCT
>JALYOO010000146.1 GCA_030856845.1 Gemmatimonadota bacterium | reverse complement strand
GCCCAACTGCGGCCCCGCACCTGCAGCGGGGCCGCCGGGTGACTAAGCTCCGCTCAGAACCGCGACGCCATAAGCTTCACGTCGGCATCTGACCAGGCCGTCGCGAAACGCTTTTCGACGACAGTAGCTTCCGCGGCTTTTCCCTGGGCCTTCAATGCAGCGGCCAGACCGAACAGCGACCATCCGTTCTCCGGAAAACGCTTCAGGTCTTCGCGGTACACGACTTCCGCCTCGGCGTTGCGCCCTGCTTTTAGGAGTGCAGCGCCAAGTGACTGCCGAACCGGGTAGTACCACTTCGGTGGCTCGAAGTAGAGTCCGGTGTCTTCGATCTTGATCGCTTCCCTGAAGTGGACGATCCCTTCATTCAGGTCGCCCTTTCGAGTCGCCATCTCGCCCAGCAGCGCATGCATTGCAATCGAAATCGGGGACTTGAATTCATTCTCAGCGACGGTGGCGGTGTGGATCGCGACAACCGAGTCGAGTGCAGTCTTCGCATTGGCAAAATCTCCCTTCGCCGTGTAGGCCACGCCTCTCGCGTAGTAGGCCATCGCGGTGGGAAACCGCATCGCTGCCGGGGGCAGCGGCTCAGCGAGTACCTCGTCCCATTTGCCGAACGTCGTGAGCGTCAGCACGTAGTAGGGAACCATCTCCTGAAGCATGCCCACGCTCAGCGCCACATCCATGTTGATCTTCGACTTCAACGTCCGCGCTGTCTCGATGGCCTGCGCGCTCTTGCCCGCCATGCTCGAGACGAAGGCGAGGAAGTGGATGTTGTGCGGGTAATACGCGAGCGAGTAAACGGTGGGCTGCTTGATGCCCTCGATAAACGTCTCGTCCGTATGAATCGCGTGGACATTGCTTGCGGCCGCATCCTTGTAGCGTCCGACACGGACGTAGATGTGCGCCGGCATGTGCACCATGTGTCCCTCCCCGGGCATCAGCCTCGCGAGACGCTCAGCACACGGCACTGCCAGCTCGGGTTTCACCGCCTCCACTGCATGGATGTAGTAGTGACAGGCGCCCGGATGCTCGGGGTGGCGCTTGATCACCGATTCGAGCTGGCTCACTATCTCATCGCTGCCCGGGTACGGCTTTCCCTCCGAGGTCCAGTAATTCCACGGACGCAGATCCATCATCGACTCGGCGGCCAGCGTCACCGCGTCGAGATCGCCCGGATTCTTCTTCGCGACCGTACGCATTGCTCGTGAGTAGGCGCTGTCGAGACTGGCCCGGTTTGCTGGAGGAACCGGCGCATAACGGGCGCTCAGTGCTTCGATATACGCGCGTTGCCAGGCGGGAGCTGCCTTGCTGAGGCCAATCGCTTTCTGCACTGCCTGATAAGCCAGCACTCCGCTCGCGGAATCCATTCCCGCGTTAACGTGCGGACCGTACGCGTAGGCCACTCCCCACCAGCACATCGCGCATGCTGGATCGAGCTCGGCCGCTCGTGTGTACGACCTTATCGCCTCGGCGTGATTGAAGCCGTACGTCAATCGGAGGCCCTGATCGAAGTACTGCTGCGCTGCGGGTACCTTCGTACCGATGGATTTCTGGTGGGTGCCGAGGTTGGTGTAAAGCGGCACAGCGCTCTGTGCGGACAGGCTCGCCGCGGCGAGAAGCAGCAGAGCGGGAATGAGACGACGCATCATCAGCTCCGGGTTGATCGGTCTTTCATTTTAGAGAATCGCGACTATCGCGCAAGACCCCGGCCGATGTCGCAGTGCTTCGTCTGTCGCCAGAAACGCTTCGATAGCTATTTATCCTTCGCGACCGTCTTCGAACTGATGATGATGGGGAGCGCCACTCGAAGCCCGTCCGGCCACATCCATACCTCCAGCGTCATGTTACCCGGTCGCGCCGGCAAGTAAGAAAAATCTGCAGTTTCGCCAGGACCCATCTCGATAGTGGCGACACGCGCGCGCTGCAAACCCGCCGGCAAATCCGCGCCATCCCTGGCGATCGGCTTCCAGTTGGCGACTGTCGAGTCGTCTCCGAGACGGAATCGGAGGATATTGTCGGCGTGAATGCTGACTATTCGAATGCGCTGCGCCTCTCCGGCCGTCATCAGGATTGGGCGCGGACGCATGCGTCCGTTCACGAGGAGGAATGACGGGCCATCCTTCTCGAACACCTGCAGCCCGCCTCCGCCGGCGACGATGACGTGATCGCGTAGCGTGTCGCGCGGTGCATCGCTGACGATGATCGCGCCGTACATGCCGGATCCAATCTGACGCAGCTCGTGAAGATGCGAGTGATACGGAAACGTGCCGCTGCGCGGCGGGGTGAACTCGGCCACGAATGAATCGGCCGGGGCGATCGGCGGCATGATGCGGGTCCCGATACCGCTGAAACCGGGCACGCCGTCGGGGAAACTTTCGATCTCGAGCCCATGCCAGTGCACTCCCGTCGGCTCGTCCATGTTGTTCTTCACAACCATGCGCACCGGTTCGCCGCGGCGGAGCTCCAGAATCGGACCGGGGATCTGCACGGCATCCTTCGCCGGAGTCGAATCGCCCTGCTGAAGGACGAAGCCATACGCGGTCTGCCCACCCAATAGGGCGAGCGGACGTTTTTGTGCCAGCAGGGTGAGCGTGCGCCTCTTCGCGACTTCGGGTTCGCGATAGCCCGCCGCGGGTGTCACATGCATGCCGATGACGAGGCCGCGCATCTGATGTCCGCCCTTGCCATCGTGATCCTTCTTCGGGGGACCGGCACCGCGTACTGCTTCGGGCTTGTCATGCCCAACGTGAGGATCAGGTGATCCATGCAGCGATACGTGTTCGCCGACATGCGAGGCGAAATGACAATGGAACACCCAGTTGCCGGGCGTGGTGGGAACCCACGAAATCGACATCGTCCCGCCCTGCTGCATCACCTGCATGTTCTGCAGCGGCTGCAGTTCCGGCGCAATGGCAGTGTCGGCTCGCTCTCCTCCTCGGCGCGTTACGCGATAGTAGAACCCGTGCAGGTGCATCGGATGCTCGATCGCGGCAGCGTTGATGAACCGCCAGTGGACAGAGTCGTTCTGCTGGAGAGTGAGACGCTCGTTGTGCGGCCATGCCTTGCCGTTGAAGACGAGCACGCTCTCGAATGGCTTGTCGGGGTATGAATGGAACCACTCGGTGACGACCCAGATCTGGTCGCGTCGTTTGTCCGGTGATGTGCCGCGAGGATCGACCACAAACGCGCCCGTGAGCTGTGAGTCGAGCCAGTCTCGCGATTTCCAGTGACGCAGTCCCTTCAGCACTCCCCAGTAGAAATAGGTTCCGACCGAGTCCAGCGTGAACGTGATCTCCCTCGTTGCGCCGGCGGCGAGGTGCAGTGTGTCGTCAGCCGCGCGCAGTGATTGTCGAAAGCCGCCCATCATCACGGCCGAATCGGACCGATTGCGAAGGGTAAGTCGAACGGTCGTGCCGACTTCCGCGCGCAGCAGCGGCCCCGGTACCTGGGGCGCTTTCCCTGCTTCGGCCAGTGCGAGTATCCTCACGACGGGATCGCCCGGCCCTTCGGCCCTCCACGCCGCTTCGACAATGTCGAGTGACAGCGTCAGGGTGCGATTCGCGAGGCGGCCTGCAGCTACCCGATTCTGATTTATCACCGCCGTCGGCGCGTTTGCGACCGGACGCGGCAGTGGTCGCCGGGGCAGTGGCTTGACGAGTGCGTCCTGCAAAAGCGGTGTGACTAGCCATACCATCGCATGCATGGCGGAATTCAGCATCCTTTATCCGAGCCCGGTTTTGGAGTGCCCTAAGCTGTAGCGGCGCGGAGCATTGTCAATCGAGAAAAGCGCAGCAACGTCGGCTTATTTCACCGACCAGTCAGTACCGAGCGCGATCGTACCCCAGACGATTACGATCTGCCCTCTTGGCGTTACGCCGGGCTCCCTCGACGGAATCAGCCACATCGTCAGGCTCTCAACAGGCGCAGGCAGCGTTGTCTGACGCAGATCAACCTGCGCAACGTCGTCCGCGGGGTTGTACCGCACTGGAGCCATCTCCGGCATCTCCGGCCTCGTGCCTTCCTTCTGAATGAAGAGCTTCCATCCGCCGCGGCTTGGACGCGACTGAAGCACGTAGGTACCCTTTGGCAAGCTCTTTCCGCCGATGACGAGGTCGAGGTCGGTGGAGAGGGTTGTCGCCGTGTTCGCTCCCATACGCCACAGCTTGTCGTAAGGTACCAGGCTGTCGGTTAGAAGCTTGCGGCCGCGGAGGTGCGGCTGGCCATAGTCGATGCGGATGATGGAAGGCTTCGCGGACGCGCGTGCCGCGCTATCTACCAGCGATAGCGTGACCTGCGTCGTAGCGCGGCCGCTGGGGGCGACTCGCATCGGCCCCTGGGCCGCGAGGGTGGTTGCGATGGCAGCGTTGGAGATGAGGGCGACGGCGATGGATTGATATCTCATAAGGATGGGAAGTGGGGGACTTCGGTTGAGGGAAGCGTAAAACTACCTGGATTGAAAGTTGTCTTTCATCAGCTCGAGCAGCTGGTGGCCTGCCGCCCGGATCTTTTCCAGATGAGGAATGAACTCCTCATGGCCCTCCGCCCGCATCTGTTCGATCAACAGCTCGGAGTAGCCGAGGATGTGACCTAGAGGTGTGCGCAGATCATGCAAAAGATCGCGAGGAAGCATGTGCTGGACAGCCTCTTCGATCGACCTGGGCAAGTCGGTTGCGCTTCTTTGTCCCGACTCGGGCAAGTCTCTCACGAGCCTTTCTCCCCCTGCGAAGCCTTGTTGCTGCCGCCCAACAGCGCTTCCATTTTCTCGAGCAGACGCGACAGCTCGATTGGTTTCGTGTCGTAGTCGTCGCAGCCCGCCTCCAGCGCCCTGTCCCGGTCTGTCGACATAGCATGCGCCGTGAGCGCGATCACGGGAATGCGTTTCGTTTCCGCGCCTGCCTTGAGGGTTCGCGTCGCTTCCCAGCCGTCGATTACCGGAAGACTCATATCCATGAGAATCAGATCCGGCGCTTCGGATTGCGCCATCGCCACTCCAAGCTGGCCGTCGACCGCGATGATGACCTCGTAACCCCTGCGCTGAAGACGGCGTGACAGCATGTCGCGATTCATCTCGTTGTCTTCAACCAGCAGAATTCTGGGCATAGGGTTACGACGCCGCTACTGGCGAAGCTGGCGCGTCACTGCCTGCCACCAGGGTCGACAGCCGCGGAGCCATGAAATTGTCCAGCGTTTCCCGCACCTGCTGCAACAGCTCATCCTTCGAGCATCCCGATTTGTCGAGAATGGTTTCCACATAGCCATTGAGTCGCTGTCGCTCTTGTGAGGTCAGGTTGCGAGCGGTCACGACCACTATGGGTATGGAGCGCCACTCCGGATGAGTGCGCACCGTATCGGCAAAAGCGAATCCGTTCATCACCGGCATCATCAGATCAAGAAAAATCAGACTTGGCCGCTCGCGCTTCATTGATTCCAGCGCAACCTTTCCGTTCTCGGCTTCACTGACTCGCCAGCCCTGCTTTTCCAGCATCTTCCGCATTGACGCGCGAGTGGCCGGATCGTCGTCCACCAGCAGAATCGGACACGGTGGACTTGGGCAGGAGTAGCGCTCGAGAATCCTCGACAGCCGGCGACGATTCACCGGTTTGGTGACGTAGTCGGCGGCGCCAAGCGCCATACCCTGCTCGCGGTCATCCACCATCGTCAGCATGATCACCGGTATCTCGTGCAGATCGGGGTCGGCTTTGAGCGCTTCGAGCACCGTCCACCCGTCCATATCCGGCATCATTACATCGAGGGTAATCGCGACGGGAATCAGCAACTTTGCGAGCCGCAATCCCTCCTCGCCGCTGGCGGCCGATCGCACACAAAAACCTTCCTTGCCGAGATACCGCCGCATGAGGTCGCGCTGAGCCGGGTCATCGTCGATGACGAGGACACAGGTCGATGGTGCCGGAAGCGGATCAGTGCTCCGATCGTGGCCGACGATGACATCAGTTGCGGCGGTATCAGTGTCACCGCTGCGTTCAGGCCTTACTTCATGGACAGTCGCGGGGAGCTTGATGGTGAACGTGCTGCCCTCGCCGGGTACGCTGTGCACGGTGACGTCACCACCCATCATCTGACAGAACCGGCGGGTGAGCGCCAGTCCCAGACCGGTGCCTCCGAACTTGCGCGTCGTCGAAGCGTCAGCCTGAGTAAAGTCCTGAAACAGTCTGACAACCTTGTCGGCACTGAGCCCGATGCCTGTATCGGTGACGCAGAACACGATCCAGTCAACGCCATTCATCCGTTCCCGTTGCGCGGTGAGCGTGATCGAGCCTTCGTGGGTGAACTTGGCGGCATTCGACAACAGATTATATAGCGTCTGTCGCACCTTGACCTGATCCGCGCGCATTCCGCCGAGATTGACTGCACAATCGATGTGCAGCGTGTTGGCGTTCTTCTGAACCATCGGCTGAATTGTCGAAGCGACGTCGTCGATCAGCGTGTTCAGATCGAAGCTCTCGAGATACAGCTCCATTTTGCCCGCTTCGATTTTCGAGAGATCCAGGATGTCGTTGATGAGCGCGAGGAGATGCCTGCCCGACGCGTTGATCTTCTCGAGGTCTGCACCGAATGACTCCAGCTCGCGGTCAGCTGCTTCCTCCTGGAGCATCTCCGAGTAGCCGACGATTGCGTTGAGAGGCGTCCGCAGCTCGTGACTCATGTTCGCGAGAAACAGGCTCTTCGTTCGGTTCGCGATCTCGGACGCTTCCTTTGCTTTGGCGACCTCTTCCTCTGCCCGGCGCCGTTCCGTGACGTCTTCCATGGCAAGTACGAGCAGCTCACCGTGGTGTCCCGCCTGAAGCTTGCGGGCGTTGAGCAGCATCACTCTTCGCCCGAGCGCTGGAAAGTCGTGCTCGAGCTCGAAGTCATTGAACACCGAGCTTGTGGGAACTATGTCTTCGAGAAGCGTGCGCAACGCCGGGATGTCCCACTGACCGTTCCCCAGCTCGTAGATCAGACGATTTTCCGTTTCGTCCGGTGACACCTTGAACGTGTGGTAGAAGGCACGGTTGCCGGACTGCACGCGCAACGTCTTGTCGAGGATGAGCAGAGGCTCGCGCACCGTATCCACAATATCCTGCGCGTAAGTTTCAATCGCCCTGAAGTCCGCTTCGGCCCGTCTCCTTGCCGTCACGTCCTCCATCGCCAGCACGATAATCGCCGAGTGACTGCCGGCGCGCAGCTTCCTGCCGTTGAGCAGCATCACGCGCCGTCCAATCACCGGGAAGGTGTGCTCGAGCTCGAAGTCGTTGAACACCGAGCTGGTCGGTATGACATCCTCGAGGAGTGTGCGCAGATCCGGAATGTCCCACTGGCCGTTGCCCAGCTGGTAGATCAGCTGGTTTTCCGTTTCTTCCGGCGAGACGTGAAAGGTCTCGTAGAAAGCGCGGTTTGCGCTCTGGACGCGCAAATTGGTGTCGAGCATCAGCAACGGTTCGCGCACTGTGTCAACAATGTCCTGTGCGTACGTTTCGATGTCTTCGACGAACGGCTTTGTATTCATGGCTGCCCCTGATAACTCAATCTAGCGGCACCACCAATGGCGGACGTGCTCTGGGGCTTTCGGAGAACCGCAACGGACTCTCCTAAGCGCTCGCGATCGCCCTGCGTATCGACTGAAGCCAGATCCCTTCGTTAGCGGCATACGTTCCGTTCCTGCCGTTCAGCCTTCGCACGTTTGTGTCACCGGCGTGATGGATGCCGATCAGCTTCCATTGCGCGTTGAAGATCGGGCTGCCAGAGCTTCCTCCCTTTGTCGGAGTGCGGTAGTGGAGCCGGGGATCCTCGTAGTCGAGCAGCAGATTGTCCTGCAATGAGAAGCTGAGAATCCCGCCGCCCGGGTGCCCGATGATATAGACGTGTTGCTTCTCGTCGTTGAGTGGTAATCCGGGAGCGATGTCGCAGCGATCGCGGTCAACGATCGCATCGACTGAACGGTTGAGCCTGATGATAGACGTGTCGAGCTCATTCGGTCCGGATTCCCAGACCACCTCAGCGACACCATAAGTATCGATCTGTCCGGGAGTAGTCTGCGGATGGGTCTCGAACGAGATCACCGCTTCGTCGGGTCTTACGGCCGGGCGGTGCTCGTCTTTTTTGCTGACGACGTGAGCGTTGGTGAGCAGCAGCCACTCGTCACCAAAACGCTTTGCGAGGTCACTTCCTCTCACGAGGAAACCGGTGCCCTCACCACGATCGGTGTCGAGTCCGATGCGTGCAACGAGTCGTGCGCGGTCCAGGCCGGCGGTGTATGTCCTCAGCGTGACGAAGGCATCATGGCCGAGCACCTTTTCCAGCTGGGTGTTGGACATTCGGGCCTCCGCCGCGGTCAGATCTACCTGGCCGGTCGCGCGCCTTAGCAGTCCATCCCGCAGGATGGGAAGGAGTGTCTCGCCGTCGCCTCCAGTGCCGGTGAGCTGCCAGACCTCCGTCAGTTGACGAAGCGTACTCGCAATCTCGAACGCGTCGGCGTCATCGCGCTGTACGTAATCCAGGGCCCATCCCATGGCCGCATGTCGTTGCCCGAGTGCAACGCATGCCTCGAGAGCTGTCGCAACGTCCCAGCACGGCGCACTGCCGCCCTGGGCCGTAACTCGCGCCAGAATGTTCTGCGCAAGCTCGGTGGTTCGAGGCGCCGCGGTAACGTCGATGCCGTCTCGGTTTGCACGCGCAAGACACGCCACTGCATCGATGCCGTGCCACAAGCATTTGTCCGGAGCTTCTTCATACGCGGCTTGATAAATATCGATCGCGTCCAGCAGGACAGCGGCATCCCGCTGAGCGACGCGTTCATGCTGCACCGCAGTGCGCCGAGCTTCGACGTACCGCTGCTTGCGCACGCGACCAAGAAGTCCGCGCGCCTCGATACTCTCATCGGGGTCGTCGATGGGGTCGCGAACCAGCTCCCGGAGGACGGCGTCAGCAGCGGTCAACTGCCCCTGATCGATGAGCGACTGGGCGTACTGCCGATGGACCACTGGTGCCGTCTGTCCCGTCTGAAGAAGCGCGTCGGCGACGATCTGCATCTGCGCGAAATACCGTTTGCGGCGCAGCTGGTTCAGAATGCGCTTTGCGTCGGCGAGTGGTAGCGGATCATCCTGGCGATACAGCAGGGCAGCCAGCCTCATGGAGAGATTGGCAACCACCGGACGGTCGAGGAGCCTGACCGCTTCCTCGAGATCGCCGATCGATTTCTTCAGATCGCTGTTCATCGGTCTGACGTCATTGGCTCAATGCTGCGATCTCCTTCTACTGCCGCCTTGCCCCCGTCTTGTCACGCACCGGCCTGAACTCCGATCCCGTTCGGTAGTTTGGCCACTCCCGTGAATTCGCCAGCGATAGGCCCATCTGCTGTAACACGCGCACATCCTCAGCGATTCCGGCGAAGTTCCAGGTCGCCGCGTTGTATTCGTCAGCCGGCTGATGATACGCGTCACGCCGGTAGGTGTCATCAGCAGCTTTTCCGGCAGCAACACCGCCGGTCAGGAGATCCGAGCCGCTGTCCATGTACAACATCGGCACGCCGCGCTTCGCGAGAGGGAAATGATCGGATCGAAAAAAATACCCGGCTTCCGGACTCGGATCGGGCGCGATCACACGGTTGCTCACGGCGAGCACATTCTTCAGCCGGTCTTCCAGATC
>JALYOO010000139.1 GCA_030856845.1 Gemmatimonadota bacterium | reverse complement strand
AACAGAAGCCGAACTCCCGGGCGAGCCGGACTGTCACGTCGCCCGCCGACAGGCTGTAATCGCGGGCCCGAAGAAGGTCCACCAGCCGACCGTCGTAATCCGAGGCTAACTCAGCCTGGACCTCGGCTTTAAGCCCGAAGCCTTTCCGAAAGTAGACGCCGGCGGCGTTCGCGGAGGCCATATTTTCAGGACTCTTCTTGACATCAGACATACCACTGCAATCTAGTACCGGATCCCTCGTCCGACCCCCGGCAATAGCGAGGGGCGACGCGATCGGAGTGACGTCGCCGTCGTACGCCCCCCGCGAGGGCTTCCTGATGCGCGGCGCCAAGGCGCTCGAGCGAGCCGGCTACCGCGTGATTCTGGATCCCGAGGTGCTGATCGAGCGGAAGTTCTCCAAGCTCGAGGACGAGCGCCGCGCCGAAAACTTCATGGGCATGTGGCTCCAGCCGGACATCAAGGCGATCATCTGTGGAACTGGCGGCTACGGCGTAGTGCGGATGATTCCCTACCTCGATCCCGAAGTATTTCGGCTCCACCCCAAGATCTTCGTCGGATACAGCGACATCACCGCGCTCCACCTCTGGCTTATGCGGCAGGCGAATCTCCGCGTCTTTCACGGTCCAACGGTGGATGATCTGATTCCCGGAAGCCGCGATCCGACGCTCGCTTCCCTGCTCTCGGCGCTGACGACTCCAAAGCCGACGATGAAATTAGGCAGGGAAATCGTGCGCTCGATCCGCCCTGGCCGGGCGACCGGCCGGCTCACCGGGGGCAACCTCTCGCTGGTGCAGCAGACGATCGGCACGTCGTACGAGATCGACACCCGCGACTCCATACTATTTCTGGAAGAGAACGACGACCCGATGTCGGTTGCGGATGAGCGACTGGTGCACCTGCGCGCTGCCGGCCTGCTGCGCCACGTGAAAGGCTTCGTGTTCGGACAGCTGTCGCTCGACCGGTCTGAGGAAGACGAGTTCGAGGACTTCCTGCACGACCTTCTGTCGGACCTCGATGTCCCGATCCTGATGGATTTTCCGGCCGGCCACGAAATACCCAACCTGACACTTCCATTCGGAACGGAAGTCGAGCTCAGCGTCAATGCGACAACGGGCTGGATCACCTACAAGGAAGACGCACTCTCTACCGCCGAGCCATTGCCGCTGCATGAAGAGGCGGCCGAGCCGCAGACCAGCGAAACTGTCAGCCCCTGACGCGCCTCAATCGAGGCAACTTCACAATCAGGACGATCAGCGCCACAATTGACAGAAGTACGAGCGCGGCCAGAAGAGTCCGACTGCCCCACAGTGTCGCCAGAGTCTCGACACTTCCATCGCGTGCCATTCGCTGGATCCTGAGGTACGGTCCAACACGAAGGTCTCCGAGGATGGCGAGCGGCAGCTGCAGATGCTGCAGCGAGTAAACCGAGCCATCCTTCACCGCGACTCCGGTCGGTGCCCAGAACAGGCCGGTGCCATGCATGATCGTCACGTTCCTGTCGACGCTCAGTCGAGTAACGCGCTGACCGCTGTAATCCGCAATGACGAACGAGCCGCTGTCATCGGCAGCGATGCCGAGGAGATCCTCGTCCCATGAAACTCCCGTCAGCGGACTGACGATCGGGGTCGACACCGCACCGTCGAGCGAGACCCTTCGGACATAGGGGCCATCCGCGACGTACAGTGCCCCATCATCTCCCCAAGCCATGCCGTCGATACCCAGGAACTTCGCCCTGGCTCCGACTCCATCGGCATGGCCAGGTTCGCTCCCCGCGATGCGAGTGACCTCGCCGTTCGGCCGGCGCCTGAGCAGAACAAGGAGCGGCGTCTTCGCATTCCTCGCGTTCACCGAGTAGACCGACCCCTCGGCGTCCATCGCGAACGATTGCAACCCAAGCGGCAGGTTGCTCGTCGGCGCGATCACGTCGGAGAGCTTGCCGTCTGGTGTGAGCTTCCAGATGCTTCCGACCGCCAGCGTCAGGTGTGGATTGGTACCGTAGAGATTTCCTGCGGCGTCCATGTGCAGAGCATGCGAATGCTTGCCCGTCACCACCTTCTCAGGCGCGCCGTTCCGAGCCAGTCGCCACACAGTATTCGTTGGAATGTCGGTGAAGTAGACGCGCCCACGCGCGTCCAGGAGAATCCCCCATCCCTCGTGCGCCTGTACGATGTCGGGAAGAAAGAGAGCGCTGCCAATTAATACGATGGAAGCGCGAACGTGATGCGACGCTATACGCATGCGTTCGTTATCAATCGGTTGCGAAGACCGTGTCGATCGACCTGCACCATACGTGCAGCAGCATCAGATGCACCTCCTGCACGTACGCAGTCACACCGCTCGGCACAGCGAGCAGGTGATCGGCTTCGCCGCCTGCCAGCCCGGCTGACCCGGTCAGTGCAATGGTGACGGCGCCCTTCGCTCGCGCCATCGTGAGCCCGCGAATCACGTTCTCCGAGCCTCCGCTCGTCGTCAATGCGATCGCAACATCACCCGGGTGAGCGAACGCTTCGATTTGTCGCTCGAAGAGTGCGCCATAACCGAAATCATTGGCGATGCATGTGACGGTACCCGAATCGGCAGCGAGTGAGATCGCGGGAAAGGGGCGCCGCGTTTTGCTGTATCGCCCAACCAGCTCCTCGGCCATGTGACTTGCTTCCGCGGCGCTGCCGCCATTGCCGAAACAGATCACCTTCTGGCCCGCCGCAAGGGCGGCAACGATGGCGCGGCCCGCGGCGTCGGCCGTCGGCTCCAGAGCTTTCACGCTGGCGTCCACCACCTGCTGATGCTCGCGAAAGTGGCGGCTGAGATCTGTGGTCATCGACCGCGAAATCTACGTTTCCCCCCTCCCCTCCGCCCCGACTTCCCGTCGTCCTTGCCGGGCCCGCCACGCCGAGCTCCGCGCGCGTTCGCATTTCCCCCGCCAGCGGACGAGCGGGTGTCTCCACCCTTTTTCCTCGCATCTGGTCGCGATTCACCACGTGATCGAGAACTTCCGCGACGCAAGCTCGCCAGCTCCCTCGCGCTCCGCTCCTCAACGGTCTCATGCTCGTTGATTTCCTCATCTTCTACTTCGTCGGGCGACCATGGCGTCGCCAGCATCGCTTGAAGCTCCTCGAGAGTGCCCGCGCGAATGGCTCCGCGCTGTCCCCGTATGACTACGAACCGCAACGGACGGTCGAGCACCGGCAGCTCCGTTTCCGTCAGGGTGCGGGCGATCTTTTCCGGCAGCCTGAGGCGCGCAACACCGATCGTGCCTCCGTCTCGCTCCTCGACGTCGTAATCGATATCCACCTCGCGGTCCCGGATGACCGCAGTCTCCGGCAGATGCGCGAATTGCTGCCTCACTTCGCGAGGAACGAACTCGTCGGCGTCCAGCGTGAGTCGCACACCGCGCAGATCGTTCATCGAATTCACATCCGAGAGCCGATGCTGGTACCAGCTCGTCAGGTCGGCGAGGCTGAGCCGCGGAGTAGTCCCTCCCGACCTGCGATAGGTCTGCCTCACGTCGTCGATCACTGCGCGATTTCTTTTTACTGATGGATGCCGTACCTGCCCTCTCGCCAGCGATTCGGCCAATGCATGCCTGATTTTTTCCGCGAGCTCCGGCGGGAACTCGTCGATCACCTCGACGTCCCGGTCGAGCTCGAACCCGAAATATTCGAGTGTGCGCTGAATGACGAGCTGTCCGCCCTTGTGGCGCGCATCATACAGCACGTCGGACACGCCTCGCGTCGAATACCTCCGGATGAGCTGCATCGGGATCTGCGTACCTTCAATCGCGGCGCGCGGATTGCCCGATCGATCCGCGAAATAGCGAAGCTCGCCGGCAATTGCGCCCCAGCTTCCCGCGACACTCGTCCGCGACACTCGCGCCGATTCGCCGTCGGCGGTCTGCTCGTCGATCACCAGATCGAAAGGCATGTATCTGGAAAGCAGCTCGCCAAACTTGCGATGGACGTGGTCGCGCGCTACGACCATTCGATCGGGCAGGACGATTCCGAGACCGCGGAAGACGCTTGCCATTCCCAGCGCCGCATCCTCGATGGCCTTGACAAGGACGCCCCGTCGCTCAGCCCACTGCTCGACTGTTTCATCGAACAGATGGCGCGGCAGCCCGTAAACCTCACCGACGTACCCGCAACGCGAATACGCCTCGGCGTAGAGATTGTAAGCCGTGAGATGGTCGCTGCCAGGCACGATCAAGCCTGCGAGGTCGCGTTCTTCGCGGGTCATTCGATGCAGTGATTCCACCGAGCTCATCACCGCCAGATATGGAACGAGCTCGTCGTCCGCGTTCACCAGCAGCTCCGCCCATGCGCGGTCGACGGGAAGTGCCTCGACTGCCTTGCCATAGCGTGAAAGGCGGCCGTTCTCGATGATTCCCCTCTTCTCGAGATGCTCAACCGCGCGACGATAGGCGATTTTGTCGAGCGGCACCGGCAGCTCGAGTTGAGCGGCGTCCACTCCCAGATCGGCACAGGTCATCGCCACTCTTTCCGAATCACCCGCCAGCTGAAACTCGGGAGCGGTGGGCTTGAGCGTGTCGAACTGAATGTCTCTGTCCGACAGAATGAACACGCGGCCCCCTTCGACCCTGCCGTGCACGCGCCCCGCCATCTGAAGAATCTCGTTCGCGCCGAGGTGCATCTTCGTGAGAACGTTCTTGCCGCGTTCGATGATGTTGCCGAAGCGCGTGTCGTCGATGACCACAGTGT
>JALYOO010000114.1 GCA_030856845.1 Gemmatimonadota bacterium | reverse complement strand
AGGAACGCGCTGACTGCCGACTGAATTGCGCGAAGCGATATTCGCTTTCCCCTCGAGCTGAGAAAGAACGCCAGCCTGTCGGCTCCCTGGAGTCCACTGCGGATGGAATCGTCGCGCTTCGATTCGTAGTTTCGCAGCGCCATCTGTGCATGGTCTCCCACCGGTATGATGCGCTCCTTCTTTCCCTTTCCCCGCACTTTCACCTGTTGTGACAGCAGGTCGATGTCACTCCTGTTGATGCCACGCAGCTCGGACAGTCGCATGCCCGTGGAATAGAAGAGCTCGAGGATCGCCCTGTTCCGTACGTCCGTGAAGCGCCCGTCCTGCGCCTTCAGCTCGGCGCTCTGAAACAGCAGCTCGATCTGCGCGCGGTCCAGGTAGCCCGGCAGATGACGCTCCAGCTTGGGGCTGCTGACCCCGCGCGCGGGGTTCGCCTCCACGATCTCGTTGCGGTGGAGGAATGAATAGAAGCTGCGAACAGCGGAAAGCGCACGCGATATGGATCGTTTGCTCAGTCGCCGCCGGGTGAGGTGCGCGAGAAAACCGCGTATGGCAAGCCGGTCGAGACCCTGCCACGACCATTGGCGGTCTCCGTAGTAGCTCCCGAGGTATCCGAGAAGCTCTGCCAGGTCGCGCCTATACGCCTTCAGTGTATGGCCGGAAACGTCGCGTTCTTTTTCGAGGTGAACCAGGAACTCGTCGATCTCCAGCGACTGTGTCAACGTGCACCCGCCGCAACCGCGCCGATGCCGTTTGATGACACCCATTCGCCAAGTCCATTGAGCGCGCGAGCGGCGATCATCCCACGCTTTCGTTGTTTGTCCCTGATGATTTCCGGAAGGTCGTCCACCAGGCCGAAGTTGGCGTTCATCGGTTGAAAATGCGCCGGATCGGCTTCGCGGAGGTATCGGTACAGCGCGCCGATCATTGTCATTGGCGGAGGGATCACGGGCCCCGCGCCGGACAGAATGCGCGACAGATTTATCCCGGCGAGCAGCCCCGTTGCGCAACTCTCCGTGTAGCCTTCGACACCTGTGATCTGTCCCGCGAAGAGCAGCGAATCATCATCTCGCGCCGAGAGATGCGGCGTCAGCGCGCCGGGTGAGTTGAGGTACGAATTCCTGTGAATTGAGCCATAGCGGAGAAATTCCGCGTTAGCGAGGCCGGGGATCATCCGCAGCACACGCTGCTGCTCGGGAATCTTCAGCCGCGTCTGGAATCCGACGACATTCCACATGCGCCCGTGGCGGTCTTCGCGCCGGAGTTGAATGACCGCATGCGGCCGGCGGCCGGTGCGGGGATCGGTGAGGCCCACCGGCTTGAGAGGACCGAACCGAAGAGTATCAGGCCCGCGCGCCGCGGCCACCTCGACAGGCATGCAACCTTCGAAGTACGGAACCTTGTCGAATTCGTGGCCGTGATACTGGTCGGCAGCCGTAAGAGCTTCGATGAACGCCGAATACTCTTCACGACTCATCGGGCAGTTGAGATAGGAGCCTTCGTCGCCGGCTCCTTCCATCGTTTCACGGCCGTAACGCGATGCCGGAAACGCGATGGATTCGTCTATCGACTCGCGAGAGATGATCGGCGCGATTGCGTCATAAAATGCCAGTGCACCGGTACCGAGCCGCGTGCTCATCGCCTGGGCGAGGGCATCGGACGTGAGCGGTCCGGTGGCAACGATCGAAGGTCCGGACAGTATGGTCACTTCCTCGCGGCGAATCTCGATACCGGGATGAGATTCGATACGCGCCGTGACCGCGGAGGCGAACACTTCACGATCCACCGCGAGTGCGCTTCCCGCGGGAACTCTTGCAGCATCGGCGCACTCGAGAACCATCGAGCCCAGCAGTCGCATCTCGGCTTTGAGCAGACCATGCGCGTTGCTCAAGAGCGTGCTCTTGAAGGTGTTCGAACAAACCAGCTCCGCGAGCTTGTCGGTATTGTGCGCCGCCGTTTGCCTGACCGGCCGCATCTCATGAATCACGACATGATGCCCGCGCTCGGCCAGCTGCCACGCGCCCTCTGACCCGGCGAGCCCGCCCCCGATTACATCAACGTTCACCTTGTGGTTACACCAACGCTTCGACCGGCGCCTCTGCGGGCTCCCATTCGTTCGAGCAGCTGATACAGCGGCGATACTCGCCACGGGTCTTGTTCGACTTCGACTCCGCACCCACATAGCCGCACTCGGGACAAACCTCGGCAACGGGCTTATCCCAGATGATGAAATCACAGGCCGGGTAATTCGCGCACCCATAGAATGCCTTGCCGCGCTTCTTCGATCTTCGCACGGCAATGTCCCCTCCGTCCTTCGGGCATTTCACGCCAGTGGGCATGGAGCGGGTGCCGCGGCATTTCGGAAAGCGGCTGCAGCCGAGGAATTCGCCGGAGCGTCCCTGCCTGATCACCATCGGACCGCCGCACTCATGGCAGATCTGATCGGTCAGCTGCGCGGGCTTTCTGTCACCGCGCAACGGGCGCGTGTACTTGCAGAGCTTGGGATGATTTTCACACGCGATGAACGGCCCGAAAAACCCGCCTCGCGCGACGAGCTTGCCGCCGTCCAGCGGACAACGTTCCGTCTCCAGCGCGCTCAGATCGTGCGCCTCCGCGATCAGCGCCTCCATGTCCGCATCCTTGAGCGAAGCGGCGAACGGTCCGTAAAACTCGGTCAGCATCTTCCTCCAGTTCACCTGGCCTTCCTCGATGCGGTCGAGATCGCTTTCCATGTGCGATGTGAACTGGACGTTGAAGATATCGGGAAACGATTTGACCATCACGCGCTCGACCTGATCACCGAGCTCGGTCGGGAAAAATCTGCGTTGCTCGAGCTGCGCATATCGACGGTCGACGAGTGTCGAGATGATCGACGCATATGTCGACGGACGGCCGATGCCGAGTCGCTCGAGCTCTTTTACGAGACTGGCTTCCGAGTAGCGGGGCGGCGGCTCGGTGAAATGCTGCGATGGCGTGATCCGGCGCACCGGAACATTCTCTCCCACATCCATAGAAGGGAGTGCCTGCTCCTCTTCCAGTGGTCTGCCGTGCCCATCGCCTTCTTCGCGCGCCTCACGATACAGCGCGAGGTATCCCTGGAACTTCATCACGCTTCCCGTTGACCTGAAGAGGTACGGAAGCGGCGGTAGTCCTGTATCGGCTGGGACCGACAGATCGAAATCGACCGTCGTCGTATCGAACCGCGCCGGCGCCATCTGCGACGCGATGAACCGCTTCCAGATCAACTCATACAAACGGAACTGCTCCGGCTTGAGGAATCGCTGAATTGAATCCGGACGACGCGTGGGATCGGTTGGACGGACTGCCTCGTGAGCATCCTGCGTGTTCCTCGCCTTGCCATCTCCGAACAGCTGCACCGATGGCGACACGAACTCCTTCCCGAAAAGAGTCCCCACGTAGTCGCGCGCCTGGCTGGCGCTGGTTTCGGAGATTCGAGTGGAGTCAGTTCGCATGTAGGTGATGAGACCGACCGCACCTTCACTGCCAAGCTCGATACCTTCGTATAGATCCTGAGCGAGACGCATGGTTCGCTTCGATCCGTAACCCAGTTTCTTGGCGGCCTCCTGTTGTAGCGTGCTAGTTGTAAACGGCGGTGCGGCGTTCTTGCGACGCTCACGGCGCTTCACATCGGTGATTCCGAACGTCTCGCGCAAAGCCAGATCCGCGACAATCTTCCCGGCGGCGTCCTCGTTTGGAATGACCGCTTTCTTCGAATCGATGTGATGAAGCTTGGCGACAAATTCCTGACCATCCTTCGCGAGCAGCGCTTCGACGGTCCAGTACTCGACGGCCCGGAACGCATTTATCTCGCGCTCCCGCTCTACGAGCAGGCGAAGCGCCACAGTCTGGACGCGGCCGGCGGAAATTCCCTTCTTGACTGTCTTCCATAGAACGGGACTGGCCTTGTAACCAACGAGCCGGTCGAGCACGCGACGCGCCTGCTGGGCATCGACCTTTCTCTCGTCGATCATTCCCGCGCGGGAGATCGCGCTCTGCACGGCATCCTTCGTAATCTCATGGAAGAGAACGCGTCTCACCGGCGGACCATTGCGGCGGCCGATCTGACCTGCGACATGCCACGCAATGGCTTCGCCTTCGCGATCCGGATCGGTGGCGAGCAGAATCTCGCGCACGCCCCTGGCCGCGCTCTTCAGCTCGGCCACGGTTTTCTCTTTTCCGGGGATCGTGACGTATTCAGGCTCGAAACCGTTCTCGATGTCGATGCCGATCTTTTTCTCGGGAAGGTCCCGCACGTGACCGATTGTCGCCTTGACGCGATACCCGCGGCCGAGATACTTCCCAATCGTCTTGGCTTTCGCGGGCGACTCGACAATTACCAGCGATGTCGTTCCCGGCTCCGCGGGAGGTCCTTCATCCAGCACAGGAGCCGACTTTTTCACGCGCGGCTTCGCCACGCGTTTTGAGGCGCTTTTTCTCGCCGACGATTTTTTGGCGGTGGCCATCAGCTAGTGAACGGTCTGGTTGTCACCAGTCCCACCGGTGTCCTCCAGTCCGGATCCCTCGAGCATACCCCGCAGGTCTTCGAGCGCGATGCGCCCGTCAATCTGGAGCAAAGCGCGCTCGATGATATGCTCCAGCTCGAGGGGGTTGATGGCCCCGGAACCGCTCAGGGACAGAAGGTGCCCCCACGCTTCCGGCGCGAATCTGCCCCTCTCGTGGGGTCCCATAACTCTGAATGTCATTGGCAGGGGAAATTGTTCATCCATCTCGCGTAACCTATTTCTTGATTAAAGGAGCAGCAAGCGCGTTGCCACTCTAAGGTATACGATACGCGCCGCCGAATGCAAAAGTGCCCTGAACGAAAGCGTGGAATGGTCCGTCACGAGCATACTACACATAAACGCACGAGCCCGGCGGTAACCGGGCGCGTGGTGTTCAACCTGCTATCGTCGCGGTCCGTGCGGCCGGGACCGTGCGACCGATTACTGGCAGGTGGTGGTAAAGTTATTGGGCAAAGTCACGATGACCACCCCGCCTTTCGTGGCTCCTACCATCACGATCTGGCCCGTCGACTGGCGAAGAGCCGCCTTGATCGGCCCGACGATAGGATCCCTGATCGGAATCGTGCCCATTCGCTTGTAGCAATAGCTGTCGAAGATCTCGATCACCGGCTCCGCGGATGCCGCGAAGACGAGTCTCGATGACAGCGGGAAGGAGTTAGGCCCGTTGTTGGTCGGATGAAAGTCGAGGCCCGCGTTGCTTTGCGTAGTTCCAAGAATACCCTGGAGCCGTAGCTGCGGGTTGAGCATGTAGGTCGAGTCGGCGCGAATCCCGGTGAGTGAGCCATCGAACTTCATCGCCACTCCCTGAACCCTCGCGAAGCTGTTGGCGACAAAGTCGGACACGTCCTGCGCCGGTGACACTCCCCGATCGATCACCGGGAACGACAGCGTAGCGACGCTGTTGTCCGGCTGCCGCACTGTCGTAACGAATCCGCGGTTCACGTCGAACGTCATCGCCCGCGTACCCAATACCGGCCCGCCTTCGCCGTAAGCAGCCCGCGTGAAATTTCCGGAGTTGCGGACGAAGGTCGTGTCCCTGAAGCCGAGGTCCTGCTTTCGCACGACTATCGAGTAGTTATAGGTGCCGGTGGACGACACCGCGTTCTGCATGTAGGGAACGATTACCGACTCGTCACCAGTCCGCGCATCGTAGCGAAGAATCTCGAGCGTGTCGGCGCTGTTCGCATCCTGACCCATCGCCTGCTCGAAGAAGAAATGCGACTTCCCGGTCATCAGGTTTTCCCAGCGCAGCGTTCCGTTGTTCTTCTCGAACGGCGCGCTCTGTCCCGGCGTCGGTGTGGTTGAGTAGGTGAGTACCACGTCGCCGCAGGCCATGCCCGTTCCGGTGCAAGTCGTACCGATGTACTGCGGGCGATCCGAAAAGTCATACTTCGTCCGCTCCTGGAGCAGCAATCCGGCGGGACTTCTCTTCGATGTGATGGTGAAGGCAATGATGTTCGGCAGAGCATAGCGGAATACTTCGCGCCCGCTGCTCGACACGTTGAGGTTGACGTAGCTGATGTCCGTGCCTCCGGAGTTGGCCACCAGCAGCGTGTCGCTCATCGTGCCGTTATGGTCCCGCGGCCAGGCTGCGATTCCCCACGGCCGGGACCCGACGATGACCGGGCTCTTGAAGCTTGAATCGCCAAGGCTGAAAACCTCCAGCTGATTGCGCTGGATGTTGGTGAGGTAGAGGCGGTCGGTACGGGCGTGATACAGCGCGTCGGCGATCACGCCGCCAGTCGGAAGCGGTCTGGTCGACCCGGCAACTACGGTTACCGTATCGATCCGATCGATGCCGCCAGACAGCTTGGCGTAGGCCCTCGTTCCATTGGAGTTGCGGGCGAAGGCCTGGATGTAAACGACAGTCGGAAACACGGTGAACGGCAGGCGCATTTCGAAGGTCTTCAACTGCGATGTGATGTTTCCATTGGAGACGACCGAATCCTTCGCGTCGATGGCCCCTCCGACGACTCGGCGAACTTCATGGCCAAGGACGGTGATACCTGCCTGGTCGGTCGCCTCGACATGCAGTGTGTCGGCCACCTCAATGCGGGTCGTGTGCGAGAATGTCACGACAGGTGTCGAGTTGATGGCCGTCAGCGGCTGGATGTTGAGCGATATCGCGGGGCCAATGGTACGCTGCCCAAGTGAATCAATTACGAATGTCGCGATCTGCATCGGCCCGGTTGGCGCGGTTGAGGGGATAGCGAGCGTGTCGAGGATTGAGACCGAATCCGCCAGCGGGCTGGAGTAGGTGACGGAATCAACTGCTGTAACTCCGCCTGAGGTGCGAAATCCAACCGCCCTCACCTTGACCGCGGAGCGAGCGCTGATGGAAAGAATGATCGACTTTCCGGCGACGGCGACCGTTCCCGTTGCCGGACTGTTGATGCGAACTTCAGCCGGCGGAACGTTTCCGACGGTGAGCTTGAGTGTATCGACGCCGGACTTGTTGAGAGCACCGTCGAGCGCAAACGCGCTGACGAGAACCGGTGTTCCAGGAGGAATACTTCGCGGCACAGAGACCGCGAACGGAATGGACGCCTCGGTCTTTGCGCTGGTGAAGGTGGTATCGAACACCATCGACAGTCCGCCGGTGACATTTACCCTGATCGACTTGATGCCGAGATTGTCCCTCACGTCGACCTGGAACGTGATCACGGTGTCGGGGCTCGCTTCGCCCTTCGACAGCGTCACTGCCGGCGGCGACTTGTCGCTCATGTCGTTGCCGGCCGAACCGGTGGAATCGGAGCAGGCGCTCGCGACGAGAGCGACGCCCGCGACAAGTCCCACGACATTGCCGCGTGCGCCGCGGCGCAGGTTTGAGTTCAGCATGGCTGCCTCTACCTCCTGCTTCTGGGAGCGGCCGACGCGCGCGGGCTGAGTACGCGCTCGCCTTCATCGATGATGTGCGGCGTGACGAGAATCAGCAGATCGCGCTTCTGTTCTGAAGTGCGGGTAGTGCCGAAGAGCCTGCCGATTATCGGCAGGTCGACGAGCAGCGGGATCCCGGACTTGGAGCTGGTGACCTGCGTTACCGTGAGACCACCGATGACCGCTGTCTCCCCGTCGCCGACCAGCAGCTGGTTGTCCGCCCGCTGTTTGCCGAAAATGAAACCGACGTCGGACGACGCGAGCTGCGCATCCGAATTCTCGGCGTGCAGCTTGAGCAGGATCTGACGGTTGTTGGTGATATGAGGAGTCACGCTGAGGATGATGCCCACTTCTTTCAACTGTACCGTTGCGCGCGGGACGTTTTGGTTACCCTGCCCACCGCCACCCTGCTGACCACCCTGTGTGCCGAGGTCAAGCACGCGGATCGGAATCTCCTGACCAACGAGGATCTCCGCCTTACGGTTGTCGAGCGTCACGATGCTCGGCTCCGCCTGAAGGTCGGCTAGCCGCACTTCCTGTAGAGCGTCGAGGAAGCTCGTCAGCTGGAATTTCCCCAGCGCCGCCGAGAACACCAGACGAAGGGCGGGATTGACGACGCGCGCATTGGCATTCGCTATCGCCGCCAACGCACGTCCTCCAAGGAGAACTCTGTCGCCATTCACGGGCGTGCCGCCGCCGAACGCATCGGGGACACCATCGCCGTTGGTATCTACCGGCTTGGTGGTCGTCGGATCCATCCGCTGGACGAGCTGGCTGAAGAATTGATCGTTGCCCGTGCCCAGATCGTACGAGAGTCCGAGCTCCTCGATGTCGGTGCGATTCACGAAGATGATCTTCGCCTTGATCGCCACCTGCGGCGTGCGGATGTCGAGACTCTTGACGTACGACAGCAGCTCTGCCAGCCGAGAAGGCGTCTCGGTGATGAGGAGAGTGTTTGTAGCAGTGTCGGCTGCCACCGCGCCCCGAGAGTAGCAGCTGGTGCGCGTATTCTGGGCTGCTTCAGGAACACCGCCCGCGAGGCAATCCCGAGCGAGCAGATTGGTGAGCGTCGGTACGAGTGATGCGGCGCTGGCATAATTCACCGCGACGAGCTGAGTCACCAGAGGCTCGGATGCCTGCTTCGATGCGATATTCTTGTAGCTGTCGACCGTGATGATTCCGGAGACTGCATCTTCACCAGCCGCCAACCCTTGACCCTGGAGGATCGCACGAAGCGCAACGTCCCAAGGCTGGTTTTTGATTTCGGCGGTGATGGTACCGGCGACGTCCTTGCCCACAACGATGGTTCGCCCCGAGAAAGCGGCGAAGGCGGCGATTACGTCGCGGATGTCAGCGTCTTGATATGTGACAGTTATCCGAGGTTGATCGGACTGTGCGCTTGCCGGTGTCAGGCGGAGTGATTGCGACGAATTCGCGGTGGACGGCCAGTCGGACGGTGAGTCGTCGGAGGTGATGTTCGGGTCGGGCGTCAACGACGGATAGACAGGCGCGTCCATCGCAGCGCGGGTATCCGGCTGCCCGGCAGCGGACGCGACAGCCGGCACGACAGTTTCCACCGATGGTGACGCCGCTGCCCGTGCAGGCAGTGCATCCGTCGTCGAAGCACGATGGGCGAGCTCCGGTGCGGAATGCCAGGCGCTGAAGCCGGCTGATCCACCGGCAACCGTCACTCTGACCTCGCCGTCTTTCCGCGCGACTTCATATGAATGGGCAGCATCGAGCTCGACGACGACGCGAACTACGTTCGGCTTGAACTGAGCAGCGCGTAAGTTGAGGACTCCGCCGCGGGCAAGCCGATCGTAGTTCGGAGCCATCGTGAGCGTCGCGCCCTTCAGGTCGATGACAACCCGATAGGGGGACTCGAGCACGAAGTCGTCGACCTCGACAGAAGCGTCGACGCCAATGACGATCTCCGCCCGACCCGCCGATGAAACAACGCTGACGGAACGAACCGTCGGCGCGTTTGGCGCTTCAAGGATCGCCACTCCCGGGCCGTTCGCAATCGCGGCCTGCAGACCACCGGCGACAGGAATTAGCGCAAGAGCGGCGCAAGCCGCCAGAAACTGCCTCATTGAGTCCTCGTTTTAGTTGAATCCGTCATGGCCAGCGATTCCTGCCGGCTGTAGCCAAACTCCTCGATGCCGAACACCACGTTCTTCTCGCGAATTGCTGCAACGCGCATGCGGCCGATCTCCTGGCCCACCTTCACGCGGTACTGTTCCTTGTTCGTGACGTCGCGGAGCACTGCGACGGAGTTCCGGCCCGAAGGATCGAATGCAATCGCAACCAGCTTCAGGTCAGCCAGCAGAGGACGCAGCTCTTCGGTGTTCATCAGGGAGACGAACGGATCGCGGCGGCCGGTGCCGGGATAGCTGTATGTCTCGCGGCTGATGAGGACTTCGACATGTGCAGCTCCCTTCGCCGCCGGCTGCGTGGCCGGAGTTCCCTTGGAGGGAATGGTTGCCACGACACCGCCCGGTGCCGGCGGTATCGCCAGCGCGGGTTTCTTTACCGCAGACGCCGCAGCAGCTACACGAACGGATCCGTTCTGCGGATTCTGGGCGTTGGCCACGAGCGCCGCTGTCCCCGCCAGAATGATCGCCGCCCCGCAGATCTCCAACTTCCTTCTCGTGTTCATCGATTTTTCTCCTCGGTGCCCGATCCATCGGCGAGTGCGTCGACGTGCGCGATATAGGTCTGAATCTGAAAGTCCGTTTCCAGAGTGGACTCTCCATCCTTCTGTCGCGCTTTCTTCTTATCGGTGGGAGACTGCTGCTTTACATCGATCGCAACCGGAGCAACGATGCGGTTGAGCGAGCCGACGTTGGCCAGGAATCCTGCGGTAGCGTGGTAGCCGCCTTTCACGGAGACCCTGTAGCGATAGGTATCGAACTGCTGTCCCACAAGAACCGGCATCGGCTCTACCGACGCGAGCTCGAGTCCGACGCGCCGCGCGGCAGTCGATACGTTCTCGAGCAGGGCCGGAACTTCATTGGTGGTGGGAACGAGAAGACGTAGGACTTTCAGGCTCGCATCGTATTCGAGGGCCTGCTGGCGCAATCGGCCAACACTTCCGCTCTCGAGCTCCTTGCGGGCATCGTCGTTTCGCTTGTCAAGCAACGTTACGTGTTCTTCGACCGTGGCGAGCTGTGCTCGCTTCGGCATATACAGGAAGTACCCGTAGGCAGCACCCAGCAGCACCACGACAACGGCGCAAAAGACCAGAGTCTGGTCGCGTTTGGTAAGACTGGCTCCTATCGCCATGTCAGTTGCCCTCCACGGACATCGAGACCGTGCGCACGAGATACGGCGGAGGTTTCTGCGACTCGGCCTCCAGCTGGAACTCGGTCACTTCCTTGGTCTCCACTAGAACGAGATCGGAGCGCGTGAGCTGAACGTTCTGGATGAACGGAGAGGCTTCGAGCGTCTTCATGAACAGTGTGAGCGCCTGGATGTCGACTGTGTGCCCTACGATGCGGAACTTCGTCGAGCGCGAAGCCGCAGCGAGCACTGAGTCAGCGGCGGCGTTCTTCTGCTTGGCGTTCTGTGCCTTCTTGTCGCCCGCGGGCGATTTGATGGTGGTGTCGCTGGCGGCCGAGTTGGGTGGAGCGCTGGTCTGCGTCACCGTCGTCAGCCACGTGTACTGCGGCAGTGCATTGCTGATCTCCTCGAGCAGGTGCGGCCATAGAAATCGACTGTGGTCGATTGACTTGATGATGGCGACCTGGTGATACAGCGAGTCGCGTGTCGCCTCCGCCTTCGCTTTCGCGGCGAGGACGACGCTGTATCGCGCGGAATCCTCCACCGCCCGGAGCTCACGCGCGACGAGTGTGCGCTCCTTCGAGCTCTGACCGAGATAAAGAAATCCCGCCGCAAGTACGACTGTCGACACC
>JALYOO010000177.1 GCA_030856845.1 Gemmatimonadota bacterium | reverse complement strand
GTCTCGACCGGCTTTTGACATACGCGCGAGACGAACCGTTGGCTGATGCTCAGGCGGCGTATCTAGCGTCGGAAAAACTGGCTGATACGGAGCCGGGCGATGCCGCCGCGCTCGCGGACGCCTTCAGCCGGGCGGTCGATCGTGCACTCGCTCAACTCGAAAGTACCGATGAGTCGACTTTGCTGAACCCGCGGGCCGTTGGCCGAGCCGGACTGCCTTCGACGGTGTTAGGCCTTCTCTTTCATGCGGATGAGCACACCCAGCGTCACACCGGTCAGATCATCACCACGGCCAAGCTGGTGCGCGCAGAGGGAATCGCTTGAACAGCCCGCGCCTTGCAATGCCTGGGTCGAAAACCGCCTAGCCTTTGTGCCGGAAGGTGATTCTGCCCCTCGTGAGATCGTACGGGGATACCTCGAGCGTCACACGGTCACCGGCGAGCACCCGGATACGAAAACGGCGCATCTTGCCGGCAATCGTGGCGTGTACATCGTGTCCATTGCTGACGAGAACGCGAAAGGTCGCGTCAGGCAGAACTTCAGTTACCGTCCCTTCGAGCTCGATCGCCTCTTCCTTGGCCATAAATCTCCGTGTCCTGCGGTTGACTTGGACTGTGAAAAGAACAGGGCCACCCTGGAATCCCAGAGTGGCCCCGTCTATTCACTCAAGCTGCAAGTGCGATCAACGAACCTTCGTTACGTTCTCGGCAGCCGGACCTTTCTGGCCCTGCACGACGTCGAACTCGACCCGCTCGCCCTCGGCCAGCGACTTGAAGCCGCTACCATTGATGGCAGAGTGATGAACGAAGCAATCCTTCTGTCCGTTCTCGGGGGTGATGAAACCAAATCCCTTGGCATCGTTGAACCACTTCACAGTTCCTGTGGTACGCATACTGGTACTTCCTCGTGTTGATGTTCGTCGGAAGTCCGGTATTGCCGTACCTGCCGACCTGTGTTCTGACTCGCCAAATTGAAAAAAGACCTGGTTTTATCCAGGTCCCCGTTGTCGTGTTCACTGGCTAGTCCGTGCACACCCTTGTGTGCATTAGAAATGAAAGATACATGAATAGCCCGCTTTGTCAATAAAATCATGGCCCTTCCCATCACCATACCGTTCCTACCCATGGAAGCCCGCACCCGGGAAGAAATTCCGGTCGGTGAGGCATGGCAGTGGAGGTCGAGTATGATCACTATACAAATGGCCGCTTCCGGCACGGCACGCGTTTTCTTGGCTCGAGGCCTGACAAGCCCCCGCGGGAATGCACGATCGATCAGGTGGGCCCGGAGAAACAATAGCCGCTCGGACTTCTCGATGCGGAGCCTGGGCCACCGAGGAAGCCATGAGCACAGCCGATGGGAAGAGGCAGAATCACTCTACGGGCACTCGCTGGGAGCCGATCGTCGGATACTCGCGGGCCGTGCGGGTCGGTGTTCACGTCCACGTGTCGGGTACTACGGCCACCGGTTCCGACGGCGAAATCGTGGGGCGCGGTGATGCGTACGCACAGACGGTGCAGACCATCAGCAACATCAGGCGAGCGCTCGAAGCTGTCGGTGCCTCGCTTTCCGATGTCGTCCGGACGAGGATTTATGTCACCAACATCGCCGAATGGGAATCAATCGGGCGGGCGCATGGTGAAGCGTTCGGGCAGATTCGGCCCGCGACTTCGATGGTCGAGGTCAAGGCTCTGATATCACCCGATATGGTCGTCGAAATCGAAGCTGACGCTCTCGTCGCGTCCGACGACACGAGCGCAATCTCCGGCGCCTAAAGCGACATGCCGCGCAAATACCACACTGCCGACGTGTTCACGGACACTGCATTCGGAGGGAATCAGCTTGCCGTTCTAACCGACGCGGCCGGCCTCACTCACGACGACATGAAGGCGATTGCGCGAGAGTTCAACTTTTCGGAGAGTGTCTTCGTGCTGCCTCCGGAGGATTCCAGGAATACGCGTAAGCTCCGGATCTTCACTCCCGGCGGCGAGCTGCCATTCGCCGGTCATCCGACCGTCGGCACGGCGTTCGTTCTCGCCGAGTGCGGGGAGATCGAGCTATCGGGGGACGAAACGCGAATAGTCTTCGAGGAAGGCGTTGGACCAGTGCCGGTGCTGATCCGCTCGAAGGGCGGGCGGCCGGTGTTCACTCAGCTGACTGCCGCGAAGTTGCCAGAGCGAAGCAATGAGACGTACGACGCGGCAACTGTTGCTTCCCTTCTTTCGCTCGAGGCCGCCGATATAGGAGCTCAAGAGGGTCTTACAATCGAAGCCGTGTCCGCGGGAGTGCCGTTTCTGTTTGTGCCGCTACGCGATCTCGATGCGCTTGGCCGGGCCCGTCTTCGACTGGACCGGTGGGAGAAGGCACTGATGAACTCCTGGGCGCCGGAGATATACCTCTTCGTCGAGGATGAGGAATCAGCGCGGCGCGATGGCATGCTGTCGGGCGATGGAGTGATCCGGGCTCGCATGTTCGCGCCAACGATGGGTATCGCGGAAGATCCGGCAACCGGCGGAGCTGCCGCGGCATTCGGGGGATACCTCGCGTGGCGTTCTATAAGAAAAGAGGGAATGCTTAGATGGACGATCCATCAGGGAGTCGAGATGGGACGCCCAAGCCGGCTCGAGGTCGAAACCGATGTTGCGAACGGCAAGGTGCAGGCGGTTCGCGTGGGAGGCGCCTCCCTGCTCATCAGCACCGGCATTCTGCACGTGGCCTGACGAGTCAGTCGCTGTAGCTCAGCTGCAAACCCGCACGCGGCCGGTCGCTGTCACGGAGCGCATTCATGCTTGCACTGCACATCACGTGTTGATGCAACGTTAGCTTTTTGTTGCGTGTACCCGCAGTTCGATCAATATTGGCGGTTACGAAGCCTGCCCATCGCTGCAACTGCGGGCACGCGGCCGCCCATTTCCCAAGGACTATGACAATGCTCCAGCGCGTCCATGTATCCCCCAAGTCGCTCATGCCGCGCGGCTTGCGAGCCGCGATTGGTCACACCTCGCGAGCTCTCGCAATCTCGTTTCCTCTCGTCGCTGCTGCTGGTGCGCTGCAGGCCCAGACCGGCACAGTCAGCGGAAGAGTCAGCGACGCCGGGAACGCCAGTTCCCTCTCCGGTGCGCAGATCGTAGTCGTGGGCACGCAGCGCAGGGCCACGACGGGCGAGGACGGGACGTACCGGCTTCAGTTGAGCGCGGGGAGTCACGTGCTGAGGGCGAACAAGATCGGCTACGCACCGGTCGTAGATACTGTCACGGTGGCAGCAGGCGAAACCGCCACTCAGGATTTCTCACTCGTCGGCGCTCCGATCGGCCTCGATCAGGTCGTGGTCACGGGCACGCGGGCGACCGATCGCACAGTGCTCGAAGCGCCCGTGCCGATCGATGTACTATCGGCAGCGGAGATACTGGAAACCGGCCGCACCGAAATGAGCCAGGTGATCCAGATGCTGGCTCCGTCGATCAACTTTCCGCGTCCTTCAGTCAACGACGGCACCGATCACATAAGGCCGGCCACGCTGCGCGGACTCGGTCCGGATCAGACGCTGATCCTCATCAACGGCAAGCGCAGGCATACGACGTCTCTGGTGCACGTCAATCAGTCAGTCGGCCGAGGATCCACGAGTGTCGACCTCAATGCGATTCCCGTCAGTGCAATTGAGCGAATCGAGATTCTTCGCGACGGTGCGGCCGCGCAGTACGGGTCAGATGCGATTGCCGGCGTCATCAACATCATTCTCAAGTCCGATGTTCAGACATCTCTGTCGAGCAGCGTTGGACGCTCGTTCACCAACTTCGATGGCCTGGGCGGAAGCGCATCCTATGATGACGGGCGCGTAGTTCAGGTCGATGGAAACTTCGGCCGCGCGTTCGGCCGCGGTGGTTTCTTTCATGTCACCGGCGAGTTCAGGGACCGGGACCGCACGAACAGGGCACGCGTAGACACCACCGTGCAGTGCATTGCCGGGGATAGCCGCTGCAGCGAGATCCCCGACGGTACCAGCATTTATCGGGAGGACATCCGCCAGAGCTGGCAGGGCGATTCGGAGTCGCGTGACCTGGGGTTCTTCCTGAACACCGAACTCCCCCTCGAGTCGGGAGTGAGTCTTTACGCGTTCGGCGGCTTCGGGACGCGCGACGGTCTGGCAGCGGGATTCTTCCGGAGATCCAGTGACAACCGCACCGTACGGACCATTTACCCGAATGGGTTCCTGCCGCAGATCGCGAGCGACATCATGGATGGCTCCGCGGCAGTCGGTGCGCGCGGAATGTTTCGCAACTGGAACTGGGATCTGAGCGGTGTTTACGGTGCCAACGCATTCGAGTTCACCATCGAAGAGACGGCCAATGTCTCTCTCGGGTCGGCAAGCCCCACGACATTTTATGCCGGCGCACTGCGGCTCAATCAGCTAGTCGCCAATCTCGACTTTGCAAGACTGTTTTCCGGCACGCCCGTGGGCGGGTTGAACGTCGCAATTGGCGCCGAAGCGCGGCGCGATGGATACAAGCTCGAACAGGGAGACGAGAACTCCTTCGCGGTCGGCAGTGCGCGGATTCTCGATGGGCCGAGTGCCGGGGCGCTCGCTCCTCCTTTCTCGCAGGTGTTCCCGGGCTTCAGGCCAGTCGATGAAGCCGATGCCTCGCGCACAAACGTGGGAGCTTATGCCGACGTGGAGGCGACACCGGTCGATCGGCTTCTCGTCGCCGTTGCGGGCCGCGTAGAGAACTATAGCGACTTCGGTTCGACAGCCGATGGAAAGGTCGCGGGACGCCTGGAGCTCGTTCCAGGCCTCGCAGTGCGCGGCGCATTTCAGACCGGATTCCGCGCACCGTCGCTCGGCCAGTCCAATTTCTCGTCGGTCGCTACGAACTTCGTCAACATTGGCGGAGTGAATACCCCGTTCGAGATCAGGACCTTCGCCGTCGGAAGTCCGGGTGGCGAGCTGCTCGGCGCGAGAGAGCTCAAGCCGGAGCAGTCGGTTAACCTCAGCGGCGGTGTCACCGCCCGCGTCAGCAACAGCCTGTCAGTCTCGGCGGACTATTACGACGTCAAGATCGAGGACCGCATCGTGCTTTCGGGGAACTTCATCGATGTCTCGGTGCGCAACCTGCTCGCCAACAGCGGAATTCCCGGAGTCAGCGGTGCGCGTTACTTCACGAATGCGATCGATACCCGCACGAAGGGTCTTGACATAGTTCTTAACTATGGACTCGACCTCCGCGAGGCCGGTCTGCTGAGGTTCACTGGAGGTTACAACCAGAACAAGACCGAAGTGACAAGGGTTTCGGCCACGCCACCGCAGCTGGCGGCGGTCAGCACGGCTCTCTTCGATCGTGTGCAGCGCGGACTGTTCGAGAAAGGCCAGCCCAAGAACAGTGTCAGGCTGACCCTCAATCACGTTTTCCGGAATCTGACGTCGAACGTTCACGCCAGCCGGTTCGGAAAGTTCACGGTGTTCCAGACGCTGGCAACCGGTGCTCAGGACCAGACATTCGACGCACAGTGGGTCGCCGATGCCGCGCTGTCATACAAGCTTCGCGGACTCAACCTGACAGTCGGCGCGAACAATATCCTCGACTCATATCCCGACACGGTCATTACTCCGCTCCAGACCCGCGGCATCTACATGTTCTCGGGTCAGTCGCCGGCGGGATTTAATGGCCGTTATGGCTACGTCCGGGTGGGCATTGATTTTGACGCTTTCGGCGGGGCGTTCGGCCGCAGTGCGGCGAAGGCATCCGCTTCCAACAAGTCCTCAACCGATAACTCGAGTCGCCTCTCTGCGAATGGCGTTCGCGGCAATCGGGTCGCAGAGAACCGCGCGGCGGGGACAAAAATGGGGGGCGGGAGTACTGATCCCACTGCTCGCGGGAAGCTGTTGCGCTAATTCCGAAGAATCAATCCGCTCGAACGAACGCCCTCGTCGTGATTGACCGGGGCGTTTTGTCTGCAACCTGAATGAAGGACGTCAGCGAGGTCTAGCGCCGTCCGGCAGTTCGCTGAAATCGGTCAGAGCGACAATGATGAGTGATGCCACGCCGAACGCCACGAAAACATTCCGCGCTTCTGCAATAGCCCGGAAGCCCAGAAGCCACGGTGACACGATCATCGCGAGGGCGACGACGATGTCGATAGC
>JALYOO010000173.1 GCA_030856845.1 Gemmatimonadota bacterium | reverse complement strand
GTATGGGACGAGGCCGAGAACCGACTGCATGTTCAGAAAGCAGTAATGGCCAACCTGATGGGCGGGGTGGCCTTGTGAATGGACGCGCACGAGTGCTGCGCGCCGCTTGCAGGAGAATGAATGACTGACACGCTGTCCGCCGGCGACGCCGCTCCTGATTTCACTCTCCAAGCCGACGATGGGAGCAGTGTCTCGCTCTCGTCGCTTCGCGGCGGCCCGGTAGTTCTCTTTTTCTATCCGAAGGACAATACCTCCGGTTGAACCCTCGAGGCGTGCGATTTTCGCGACGCCTTTCCCCGGTTCGGGGAAATGAACGCTCGAGTTTTCGGTGTGAGCCCCGACAGTGCGAAATCGCACCGGAAGTTCAGAGAAAAGCATGGGCTCCCATATAACTTGCTGGTGGATGACGGCCACCGGCTGGCGGAATCCTATGGCATCTGGAAGGAGAAGACGCTTTACGGAGTGAAGTACATGGGCGTCGAGCGGACGACCGTGGTCATCGACCGGCAAGGAAGAATTGCGCGCATTTTCCCGAAGGTAACGATTCAGGGCCATGCAGCGGAGGTGGCGGAAGCCGTGGCCGCACTGGCCTGACTCCTGCAAATCCGCCGGGCATGCCTACTTCACAGAAAAAGCTCGAGGAGCTCGACGAGCTTATCTCGGGAATCGATACCGCGATGTTCACGACCCGCCGTCATGACGGCCACCTGGTTTCGCGGCCGATGTCGACACAGAAGCGAATCAACGAAGCCGACCTGTGGTTCGTCACCGACGCGGATACAAACAAGCTCGATGAGCTTCAGATGGATCCACACGTCTGCTGCTCGTACTACAATAACAAGAGCCGCGAATGGGTCTCGGTGAGCGGAGTCGCCAGAATCTCGCGAGACCGCAAGAAGATTCACGAGCTGTACAAGCCGGACTGGAAGGCCTGGTTCGGCGACGAGGGTGGCGCACGGAACGGCGGCCCGGACGATCCGAGACTGACGCTGATTTTCGTCGACGCTGATTCGGTCGTCTACATGAAGAACGACAAGCCGCGCCCGTTGATTCTGTGGGAGGTAGTGAAGGGGATGGTCACCGGCTCGACTCCCGACATCGGCGAAGTGCGGCACATCGGAGGCGGCGAGCTGATGGACTGACGGGTCGGCGGCGCGAGGAGAGTTCTCACGCACCAGCTGGCCCCTCACCCATAGCAATTCCGGCCATCGCTGACCTTTCGATTTTTGGTGAAGGTCTGCCATATTGACCGAGTAACGCAAAGCCACATCAGGCCGCGAAAAACTCACGCTCAATCGTGCAAGCTCAATACATGGAAACACTTAAGCGCACACCCCTGACCGAGGTGCATGCCTCGCTGGGCGCGAAGCTCGTAGCGTTTGCCGGCTATCTCATGCCGATTCAGTATCCGGCCGGGATCACCGCGGAGCACAAGGCCGTGAGGGATAGGTGCGGGCTGTTCGACGTCAGCCACATGGGCGAGTTCGTCGTCCGTGGACCGGATGCTGTCGAATTCGTGAACTCGGTGACGACGAACGATGTGGCTGCGCTCGAAGTCGGACAGGCCCACTACTCCACCATTCTCAACGAACGCGGGACAATCGAGGATGATTGCCTCGTCTACCGGTCGGCGGATGAGATCATGATGGTGGTGAACGCCTCAAATGCGGCGAAGGATCTTCGACACATATCCGGTTCCGCCGGCCGATTCGACTGCTCGATCGAGGACACGAGCGACGCGACCGCCCTCCTCGCGCTGCAGGGTCCCGAAGCGGCGCGGATCCTACAGGGGCACACCGATACCGATCTCGCTGCGATGCCGTATTACCATTTCGCCCGGGGATCCGTTGCCGGCGTAGCAGATATCATCATCTCGCGCACCGGTTACACCGGGGAGGATGGATTCGAGCTTTATTTCGCCAACGCTCACGCGGTTGCTGTGTGGAACGCGCTCACCGCCAGCGGCGAGGTATCGCCGGCGGGGCTCGGCAGCCGCGATAGTCTGCGGCTGGAGATGGGCATGGCGCTATACGGCAACGACATCGACGACACCGTCACTCCCCTCGAAGCCAATCTCGGCTGGCTCGTAAAGATGGGGAAGGGAGATTTTACCGGGCGGGATGCACTCGTTCGGCAGAAGGAACAAGGGCTCGAGCGAAAGCTCGTGGGATTCACGATAAAGGAGCGCAGTTTCCCGAGGCCAGGCTATCCGGTATTCGTCAACGGAGAGCCTGCGGGCACTGTGCGAAGCGGTACGATGAGTCCAACCCTCAACATCCCGATCGGGACAGCGTACGTTCCAACGAGTGATTCCAGGCCCGGCAGCCCGCTCGAGATAGAAATACGGGGCGGGCGGATACCGGCAATCGTTGAGAAGATGCCGTTTTACAAGGAAGGAACCCACCTTTAGGCGATGCGCGTCGCGATTCTGACAGTATCGGACTCTGGGGCTGCCGGTGCCCGGGATGACACGTCCGGCCGGGCGATCGAAGATTGGTGCGCCCGGCGCGGTGACGTCGTGGTGGCGCACGAGATTGTCGCCGACGAGAGCACTCGAATAGTGAAGCGGCTGATAGAGTGGTGCGACGGTCTCGCGCCCGAGTTGCTGCTGACTACCGGGGGAACCGGGCTCTCGCCGCGCGATGTGACGCCGGAAGCAACGCGCGCAGTGATCGAGCGGGAAGCACCGGGCATATCGGAGCGTATCCGCGTCAGTTGCATGGAGACCTTTCCGCGTGCCGCGCTTTCCCGCGGCGTGTCCGGGACGAGAGGCGTGACGCTGATCGTGAATCTGCCGGGCTCCACCAGCGGCGTGACCGATGCGCTTGCCGCGATGGACCCTATCGTGAGGCACGCGACGGATGTGCTCAGCGGGCGTGCAACCGGTCATGGCGAACCCGCGTCCGATGCGGGAGGGAAGCCGCGATGACCGTTCTCATCACCCTCGCGGATGTGGAGCCGGCAGTTCGACTCAACGGACTTCTCGAGGCCGCTGGAATAGAGACAGCGATGGTCTCGCCCTTGGATGACATTCGCTCCGAGATCAGGCGGTCGAAGCCAAATCTGATTGTACTCACCGGAGCAATTGCAGACCCGCTGAACGTGCTGCTGGTAAAGGAGCAATTGTGGGAGGGTCTGGCTGTCATCGGTCTTGCCGATGTCGAGGATCCGGAGCTTCGAGAGCGCTTTGCATCATTCGGTTTCGTGGATGTGTTTCCGAAACCGGTGGAGCCCGACTATCTGTTGACGCTCGTTCGGCGGGGACTAGACAGGCAGCGGCTGGTCGAAGTGACGGGTCTGATCGGGCAGTCAGATGCGATCCGTGAAGTCCTCGTGAAGATCGAACAGATAGCGCCTGTGTCGAGCACGGTTCTCGTGGAAGGAGAGAGCGGCACGGGCAAGGAACTGGTGGCGCGCGCGATACATCGCCTGAGTCCGCGAAGGAACAAGCCCTTTATCGCAGTCAACGTCGGAGCTCTCGCCGAGACGCTCGTGGAGAGTGAGCTGTTCGGTCACGAGAAGGGAGCGTTTACTGGAGCCGCGGAACGCCGGCTCGGACGATTCGAGCTGGCGAACGGCGGTACGATCTTCCTCGATGAGATAGGCGAGATACCGCCTGCTACTCAGGTGCGGCTGCTGCGTGTTCTCGAGGAGCGTGAGCTCACGCGAGTGGGCGGGTCGACACCCATCAATGTGGATGTTCGAGTCGTTGCGGCGACGAACCAGCCGCTCAGGCAGCGGGTGGCAGACGGGTTGTTCCGTTCCGATCTGTATTACCGGTTGAACGTCCTCAATATGTATCTGCCTCCGCTTCGTGAACGTCCTGACGACATTCCGATACTGGTTCGCCGGTTCGTCAGGGATTATTCGGCGCAGCATGAGCGGCCGTTTCATGGAATTTCGGCGGAGGCGATGCAGCTGCTGGTCAGCTATTCATGGCCCGGAAATGTTCGCGAGCTGAGGAATCTTGTCGAGAGCATGGTAGTGCTTGCACCTGGCAGGGAGATCGGGGCTGGCGACATCCCGCGTGAGATCAGGGAGGGAGGGGTTTCTCGTTTTCTTCCGGTTCATGTGGGTGCGGTGTTGCGCGGGGCGTCGACCGCGGATGGTCGCGAGCTCGACTTCAT
>JALYOO010000045.1 GCA_030856845.1 Gemmatimonadota bacterium | reverse complement strand
GTATCACCCGGTCGGGTACGTCTCTCTGTACTTCGAGGCGCAGCACCGGTTCCGTCTGTGCGTTTGATCGAGCGGTCATTGTGTCCTTTTCGTAGCGGGGGTATTGGATCACCCCCACTTTCGCGCGGCCCCTACACGACGATGTGAGTATTCGGTAACGGTTGTGTCCGCGCCGGAGGTACTCCTCGAAGCGAAGTCCTGATATGTCTTCGACGATCACTCCGCCGAGGCCACCTCGTCCCGATCCGGTTGCTAAATTCGCATTGAACCAGGTTTTACGGCGAAACCAGAACCAGGACGTTCAATGTCGACCGAACACGAGTACGTCTCCCGACTTGTCTGGAAAGGCAATCTTGGGAATGGCACATCGACCTACGCGGGTTACAGCCGCGAGTACATGGTGAGTGTAGACGGCAAGCCTGATATTCGCGGCACTGCCGACCCGATGTTTCGCGGTGACCCCGACCTTCACAATCCGGAAGACTTGTTCATCGCGGCAATCTCCAGCTGTCACATGCTGTCGTATCTCGCGTTATGCGCGCTGAAGGGAGTCTCAGTGGCGGCGTACGAGGACAGAGCGACGGCAATTCTCGCCCTCGACTCGAACCGCAATGGAAGCTTCGAAGAAGTGACGCTCAATCCCGTGGTCACGATAGCGGATTCATCGACCGAAGCGCTGGCGATCAAGCTGCATGACGAAGCGCACGACCTGTGCTACATCGCCCGATCGTGCAGCGTGCCGATTCATCACGCCGTCACCATCAGGATTGCTGAGGGAGGTGGCTCGCAGCAATGAAGGACCTGACCATCGAGCTCGGCGACCGTCCGGGTGCTCTCGCTGAAATGGGTGAAGTACTCGGACGAGCGGGAGTGAGCGTCGAGGGAGGGGGTGCGTGGGTGGTCGATGGCCGTGGGGTAGGGCACTTTCTCTTCGCAGACGGTGACGCGGCTCGTGCTGCGCTCGAGACTGCGGGGATACGTGTAGTCGCAGTACGTGATGTCGTCGTGCAGCGGCTGAATCAGGTGGTACCCGGACAGCTCGGCAAGCTTTGCCGCAGGATGGCGGATGCGAAGGTGAATATCGAAGTGCTGTATAGCGATCACGACAATCAGTTGATCCTTGTCGTGGACGACGTCGAGAAGGGAAGATCGGTCGCGGAGGCGTGGTCGCGGGAGTCGGACTGAGCATTAGCCCAGCCAAGCTTCGTTCGGCAGCCAAGGCCCTTCTGCACCTCCGTTCCCGCACCAGATAGTGGGAATCCCGCCAACTGGCGCATAAATTGATGTAACAGCCTGGTCCGCGAAATGCGTTAGGACGACTTGCACGCGCCAAGAATCAGTTCGCGGCAGGCCGACTCGACCCTTACGCCAGAGGACCTTCATGTACAACATCGCGACCGCCCTGCGCGGCCCCCTCTCATGTCTCGCTTTCGCGGCGATGGCGGCTTGCTCCGGATCGACTGACCCCGATGGCACGGACTTCACCCGCCCCGAGAAATTTCCCGACGGGGTGCCGCTGACGGGTCAGCTCGCGCGTGGAAAGCTCACGATGACGAGTGTCTTGAGCGCCGAGCTTGACCGGAACATCGCGCGCGTCCCGCTCTTTCGCGGAACTGCAAATGGAGAGCGCGTCTGGTTCGTCAGGATGGACGTGTCGGACTCAGTACTCGCGGCGCAGCACGGGCTCAACTTCGCACCGCGATTAGCGAACGCGCAGAACGGCTGCCCGGCGTGCGTGCAGGTTGTCCAATCCACGGATCCGATCCCGGGTCGCGCGCCGGTGGAGTTCGTCGGCGGGGTGGATTTCTCTCCCATGCGTGTCCTGACACCGGGGCCAACCGGCTTTCCCCCGCTGATGGCGCAGCCCGGCTCCGTCGCCCGCGCGGGCTATAGCGACCTCATTCGCGTGGGGACGAGCACGGTGGTTTGGAACGCCCCGATCGTGGCGTCCGGGAACGGTCCCTTCGATGTCTCGCAGGCGCACACCAACACCCTGGACCGGGTGATGGCGATCGATACCGTCGCGATGACCGTGGATCTCCAGTTCGTCCGCGCCTTCTCACATGGCAAGGACATTTTCTACTTCACCTTCGGCTCTTCCGCGGCGATCTCGGCAACGCTCGAGCGCGGCACGCTGGTACCCGTCCTTGCGACACTCGCGTTTGCCAACGACGATCGGAACCCGAACGGCGCGCGCGCGGGAATCATCACCATCGTCAACGGACAGCGCGGACAGGCGAGCCCGCCCGGACAGGGGCTGATGCACGTTATCCTGGATAACCCTCCGGGAAACCTGAGCGTGTCGAACGACGCGTTACTTCGCTCGCTGTCGCGAGGCGGAGACGCGCACAACGTGCTCGCATTCTTTCCAACGCTCACCGACCCGGTTAAGCGCCGCCTCTACTCGCCTATGTGGGACCTGGAGATCGCAGAGTGGAGCGCGGCCGTGGTCGCGAGCGGCGAGAACCACGCGCAGCCGGACTTCAACACCATTCACCAGCTCGCCAACCGCGGGCTCCTCACCAACCCGGGTGGTGCGCCGCTCTCTTCCGCCAACTTCGTAGTGAATTGCCCGGTAATGGGCTTCGCCTTCGATCCGCCAGCGGACGATCTCGCGCCTCGCCCCGAGCCGCGACGGTAGCTCTAGCGATCACGTCTCGGCGGCAAGCGGCCGCCGCGCGACATTCTAAATGAAATACCAGGAGTAAGACGATGAAAAAATTGATGACAACTTTTGCTGCTACGCTGGCGTTGGCGGGGGTAGCGGGTGAGGCTTCCGCGCAGGCCGGGATGACCGAGGCAGCTAGTCTGCAGGCGATGGCGGCCAGCGAGTCCGGCCGACCGGCCTACTCTCCGGCCACGGGCGTCAGGTTCAAGGCGAGTGACAACGTCTTCATGAAGAGCGCGCTGGAGGTCAACTTCACCTATCGCGCGGCGTTCGTGACGATGCCGCTGTTTCGCGGACTGTCGCCACGGAACGACGCCGTCTACTACATCATTACCGAGGCATCCGACTTCGATGTCGCCCGCAAGATGGGCATCAACTTCTCGCCGAAGATGCGTTACGCCGTGGGCGATGGAGCGCAGCGCGTGACGCTGGAGGCCGGTGTGATGCGCTTCCGTGGCAACGTGGACTTCACTCCCGAGCATCTGGTGATTCCCGGATCGCCCGCCGCGCCTTTCCCGCCGAGGGTGGCCAAGGCAGGGGCTGTCGGCGACGCTGAATGGTCGTCGATGGTGGTGCTACCCAGCGGCGTCGTGCTGAACGTTCAGATGGTGCACAACGCCACTGGCACCCACGACCGTGTAAAGTCGATCGATCTCCAGAAGCGAACGGTCAGCATCTCGCTCCTCGACGGGTTCCAGGGAGGCAAGCAGTACTACTATCACCTGGTCACCGACGTATCGGAAGAGCTGCCGGCTGCGTTGGAGAATGGGGTTCATACGCCCCGACTGGCCAAGGTGCCGGGTTACGGATTGTCGCGGCCGTCTGACCGCTCGGCGCTGCTAGGATTCTCCCCCGTGCTGAATGGGATTACTGACACAAAGACGCAAAGGGACCAGGGCTTCGCGGCCTCGATCGCCAATGGAGGGATCGATCCGATCAACGTCTTCCCGCTCGACCCCGATAACGACAACCGTTCGGAGGCGAATAACTACAGTCCGCTGTGGGACGCGCATGTGAGTATGTGGACGCCGGCGGCGGTGAGCGGGGGCAAGGTGCGCAGGGTCACCTCCTTTCAGGATCTGCAGCGGCTGGTGCAGGCGGGCTTGATCACGAGCGCCAGTATCAATCCGCCGGGTGCCGGTAACAGCTTCGTCGCCGGCTTGAGGCCGACGCGGGCGATAATCAATTGCCCGGTGATTGCTCAGCCGAACCTGCCTCCGCAATAAGCGGCGGACAAAACGGCGAATCGATCAGCGATGTAAGTAGAGCGCATGCATGGTACTTTCCTCCCTGAGAGAGGGAAGTAGCGTGCATTCGTGTGACTCACATCTGACGGGGATTACTCCAATGCGATTTCTACCGACGCGTGTTCACGGCGTGCTCGACTGGATCCTGGCGCCGCTGTTGATTGCGCTTCCATGGCTGCTTGGCTTCGCTGACGGAGGAGCGGAGACGTGGGTTCCGGTCCTGCTCGGGGTGACGGGCCTGATCGTCACCTTTTTTACCGATCACGAGCTCGGTGTGGTACGTAGAATTCCGATGATCGGACATCTGTGGGTGGACGGACTTGGCGGGCTCTTGCTGGCAGCGTCACCCTGGTTGTTCGGTTTCTCCGAGCAAGTTTGCGTGCCCCATGTGGTGTTGGGCGTTGCCGAATTCGGCGCCGCACTGGTCACCAAGACCATCCCCGCGGACGGGCCACATGGCGGCGGCCACTGAGTTTGACACGGTTGTGATTCCGCCGACGGTGCCTGACATCTGGATCAGCGGGCCTGCCTCCAGTCCCGCTCCCGGCGGGACGAACCGACTTCCAATCGTCATGCCGGCGAGCAGTCCGATCCAGACAGAGTAGAGGACGAGGGAATCCTCCACAGAGTTTTTCCCGAAGATGGGCTCTGTTCGAGGGTGCGGGATTCGTTCGTGGCAGGTGGCATCGGGCACTCCCGTCAGGTTGTGTGCGATGATACGCGTGCCGGGCAGAGCGGCAAGGTCCCGTTCTTGCTTCGGTGTTTCTTCGGTATTACCATTGGCCTTCAATGTCTTACACCGAACTCCGTGCCCACACAGCGTTTTCCTTCAGCGACGGAGCTGTCACTCCTGAAGCGCTGGTAAGGAAGGGGGCAGAGCTCGGGTACCATACTATAGGTATTACCGACACCGCCGACCTGGGCGGTGTTGTGCGTTTTGCTCTCGAATGTCGGCGTCAGGGAGTGAAGCCGGTGGTTGGGGT
>JALYOO010000035.1 GCA_030856845.1 Gemmatimonadota bacterium | reverse complement strand
GAACTGATAGGTGACGAGACGGTTGCCCGAAGCCAGGCGCACATAGGAGTGCGGCCAGCCGAACGGCCCGGCCGTCGTGAACGACGAGTGCACTCGCGGGCTTGACCGATCGTTGAGATCGAACACGAACGTTCTGCCGAGTCCGAAGTCGTCGGCAAAGAGGAGTCCGTCTGCAGGCATGCTGTGTTCGGAATGATGCGTTCCGCGCGATGCGGGCCCCGCATTCACGACCCGCACGATTTTTCCGGCGGTCGGGGATCCGTCGCGAAGGTCAAACTGAACGAGGAATGCGGCGCGGCGCGTTGTGTCGGCGGACGCGGTCCAGACGTACAACCACGAATCCGCATTGTCGCTTGAGGACCGGGACGGTGCGCCACCGGACGCACAGCCGATCGCAGTCACCACTGCAATACATAGAAGCGATGAACGTAACATTCTATGTCGGGGGTAAAGGAGGTCCAGCAGGGCCGGCGTCCTATGACTTCCGTCTCAGCCAGTATGCTCAGGGATGAACGGCAAGGTAAGGCTTGAGCCTTCGACGCATCAAACGCAAATTGCCCCCTGCGACCAACAGGACATGGCAAATGTCTTATTTCGAGCTCCGCCATGGGCAATGTTTGGAGCTTCCCTGCTATCTAACCTCGACAAAAGGGTCACACGCATGAGAACACTTCCAGCCTGGGCAGTCTCGGCGTGTGTCGTACTGACTGCATGCGGCGGCTCGTCGTCTGAGCCTGCGCCCCTGCCCGCTCCCGTCCGTGTGAGCAACAGCGGCCAGGCGTCCGCCCCGCAGGCTGGATCGATGACCCGGACAACCATACACGAGAGCTCGCGCACCGTTGTTCAGGTATTGCGACTCGCCCCGAACGCTGAGATCGCGGAACACCATCATCCATTCTATGACGAGAACATGATCGTTGAGCAGGGAAGCGTGAGCGCAGTGCTGAATGGAAAGACGTACGAGCTGCACGCGGGCGATGTTGCGGTCATCCCCGCCGGCACGGCCATCCGAGGGCGCAATACTGGAAGCCAGGAAGCTCGAGTGGTCGTTGTCTTCAGCAACATCGGCAAAACGGGGCCGCTGTCGGTTGCGGGAACACCTCATCGCTGAATCTCTTCGGAGAAACTATCGGCAGCTCGTGGCTACCTGCGAAAACGAGACAGACATTCCGTGCCAACAGTGGACTGGCCAAGTCATCGCACGACTAATTTCCTCACGTACCTGTGCGGGGCGGCCGGGCCTCCCGCAATCGCGAGCGTGTATACCCCGGCCGAGGGAGGCGTGAACTCTGCATCGAACGTCTCACCGACCTCAAGCCGCTGAAGCGCGGGAACCACTCGGGCGGCACTCGCTGGCAGATCGGCTCCGTCCTTCGCCCGCCGGCGCCAGCTCACGACGGCGGAATCGCGGCGAAGGCTGGCGGAGATCGCGACAGCGGGGCTGATGTTCACGAACCGCAGCCGATGAGTGACGCCTGCGGCAAGCTCCATGGGGGGCGCAGTCTTGTCGCCGTTGACGACGACGTTATTCGCCGGCGTCTCTCCATCCCAGCCGGCGACGAACACGTGGTCTCTTGATGGATCGAAGCGCTCGCCCGGCTTCAACACCACGATTGCGCCGTAGAGCCCTGAGGTGAGCTGCTCGAGGTCCTTGAGGTGCGTGTGATATATGAATGTTCCGGTGCGGGGCATGGTCAAACGGGCAACGAATGAGTCCGCCGGCGCAATCATCGATGCGACCTGAGAGTTCGCGCCGCTCCACCCGGCGACTCCATCGGAGAAACTCTCGAGCTCAATGCCGTGCCAGTGGACCGCAGTGGCGTCGGCGAGGCGGTTGACGACCGTGATATCAGTGGGCTCGTCTCGCGTCAGAACCAGAACGGTGCCCGGAATCTCCATCGAGTCCGTCGCGGGCGGCCTACCCCCTTGCTGGAGTACAAAGCTCATCGCCCGTGGTGAATCACCGCGAGGCTTTCCTTCATTGACGAATAGATGAAGCTGCCGCGCGGGACCGCGAGGCGAGGCGACAAATCCTTCAGACGGGCGAACGGAAATTCCGATGATGAGTCCGGCCATATGCTCGAGCGGATCGCCACCATGCCCGGCGTGAGCGGTGTCTCCAACTGAAGTCAAACGCGCTTCAGTCGTTACGTGAAACAACGTGTGGCAATGAAACAGCCAATTGCCCGGCCGCTCCGGGCTCCACGTGATAGACATCGTCTGCCCGGCACTCAGGGCTTCAGTGACTGCAAGGCGGCGGTCTGCCGGCGCATAAGTGGTGTCGCTTCGGCCCGTCCCGCGCGAGTCAATCCGAAAGTAGAAACCGTGCAGATGCATTGGGTGATTGCGCGTGCTGCCGTTGACGATCCGCCAGCGCAGGCTATCGCCGGTCGTCGCGTCGATCCTCTCCGTGTGCGGCCACGATTTTCCGTTGATCGTCAACGTCCTTCTGTAACCCGCGGAGTCTTCAGGGCCGGCCCAGATATTCATTACGAAAATGCGCTCGTCAGCGCGAGCGTTAAGCGAGTCGACGACCAGGGCGCCGGACAGCTGCTCTCGTTCACCCATTCGACGCAGTTCCGCCGGGAGCGGCCGAAGAACGAACCTGTTAACGGATCCAAGCGTGGCGTGATAGAGGTATGTACCCGGTGAACCCACGGCGAATCTGACAGTGCGCGATTCACCAGGTCCGAGCACGATGGCGTCTGCCGCCGACTTCGAGGCACTCCGAGAAGTCGCCTGGCCGGGTTCAGCCGCGACGAGTCCGTAAACGTAGACCGTCGAATCGGAAAGCGAATTGCGGATCGTCGCGACGACGGTAGTTCCGAGCGGAACCCGGATAAGCGGAGCTGGGATCTGGGGTGGGCGCCCTTCCTCGCCGAATGCGGCGACATCGACGAAGGGCCCGCCCTCCGCTTCCGGGTACCACCGGGCCATGGAGATCGTGAGGTTGATTCTCAGAGTCCCGTCGCGAAGCGTGCCGGCAGGCAACCGATTGTCGTTTGCCTGCACGGTCGGAGCGACACTACCGCGCGCGGCCGAAGACTGCATCAATCCGCTGGCGGCGGGCCGGCAGGATGTAGTGGCGATAAGCGGTGCGCTCGCCACCAACAAGATCATCGCGGATCGATACAGAGGACGCATCGGAGGCAATTCCATTTTCCCGGGTTTGGAAACAGTAAGGTGGGATTGCGAAGCGACAGTCGCCAGCTTCACGCGTGTTTGTGATATCGTGGCAGGAGATAGGGGCGTCCGGATGGACCGGCGCATCCGCCCAGCCTATTTGCGATACGGAGAAAGACCCATCCTGCCGATTATGTTCACGAAGCGCGGATCATCCCGCACCTGCGCGTAAGTTGGGTCATCGAGAAGCGAGGCTGCTGTAAGCAGACCGATATCGTGACGTTCCACGGCCTGCTCGAGCAGATCCAGAGCCTTGCCAGTGTCTCCAAGCGCGAGGTATGCGATAGCGAAAGCAACCTGATGGTTGCTCTCGGATGCACCTCCGCGCTTCATCTTCGTCACAACCGCGAGTGCCTTTGACCGATCGCCCGTTTTTCCATAAACGAAAGCCAACTGGCCCTGGCGCAGCACAAGCTCGGGGTCGTTTCTGACGGCAGTCTCCATCTCAGCGCGGGCGCCGGCGGAATCGCCGGCGAAAAGGTGCGCCAGAGAAGTCATCGCGTGAAGCACGCCGAGGTCGGGGGCGAGCTCGATACCGCGCTTCAGCTCCGTAAGCGCTTCGGCGTACCTGCCCGCCACAACAAGCGAGTAGCCAAGTGCGGTGGCAAGAATCGGTGCCAGGGGATCGAGCTCTTTCGCCTTCCGGGTCTCGGCCACGCTCTCATTGAGACGGCTCGTGGTATAGAGCAGTTCTCCGTACCACTGGTGGGCAGTTGGATATTCCGGCTCGAGTGCAATCGCCTTGCGGTATGACAACTCCGCCATCTTCCAGTCCCATGCATTAACCGAAGCCAGGCCTAGCGCGGTATACGCCTCGGCGAGAGTGCTGTCTGCCTGGAGAGCTCGCCTGGCATCAGCGCGGGTTTTCTCAAGGGCGTCGGCGGGCGAATCGTCGGTATATTGAGGAAGAAGAGCGTAGGTTATCGCGCGCGCGGCGTACGCTCTGGCGAATTTCGGGTCGCCGGCAATTGCCTTATCGAAATGAGAGATGGCAGTTCTCAAATTGCCCGCGCCCCGCGCGTTCCAGAAATAGCGCCCCCGAAGATAGGAGTCGTACGCTTGCAGGTTCTCCGTGCCGGTCGTGGATCGCTCACCGACGCTGCCCACCCGGATGAGGCGAAGCTTGAGTGCATCTGCAATGGAACGGGCTATGTCCTCCTGTACCGCGAAGACATCGCTCGTACCGCGGTCATAGCTGTCCGACCAGATGGAGAGTCCGTCGCTGGTGCTCGTGAGCTGTCCCGTCACCCTCAGCCTTCCATCGGCGCGGCGCACTGTACCCTCAAGCACTGCCTGCACGTTGAGGCGTCGTCCAATCTCTTCGACGTCAATATCCTTGCGACCCTTGAACGTGTACGACGATGTGCGGGACGCAACGCGAAGTCCGGGAATCTTGTTGAGCGCATTCGCCAGCTCATCGCTCATCCCATCGCTGAAGTATTCGTCCTGCTGCGTGCCGCCAATGTTTACCAGAGGCAGCACGGCGACGGACCTCACCTCGTCGCCCACGGTGGCGCCCCGTGCGCGAAAGACGATAGCGTAGGCCGCGACCGCCAGCGCAACGGTGAACAGTGCCCCTGCCGCGGCAAGAACTTTTCGGCGATTTCGCGGAGGCGCAGCCGGAAGGGGTATCGTTGACCCACTGGTTGTCGCCTGCTCAGACTGCTGAAGTGTCGATACAATCTCAGTGGCCGTTTGAGGTCGGTCCGCAGGTCGCTTCTCCAGACACAGCATCACCAGCTTCGACAACGAGGGATCGAGGTTATTACGGCGCCTGTCGATCGGCTCGGGAGTCTCCACAACGTGAGCGGCGAGAATAGCCTGAGTCGTTCTGCCCGCAAATGGTGTCGCTCCGGCGAGAATCTCGTAGGCCAGGATACCGAACGAATAGATATCTGCCCGGTGATCGACATTCGGATCGGCGACAGCCTGCTCCGGTGCCATGTAGGCCGGGGTGCCTATCGCTACCCCCGTGGTCGTCAACGAGCCGTCTTCCCCCGCAACGGCTGAGGCCTTGAGGGCCTTGGCCACTCCGAAGTCGGTGACGAGGGCGTATTCATCGCCGATCATCACGTTGTCGGGCTTGATGTCCCGGTGGACTATCCCATTCCTGTGCGCGTATGCGAGTGCCGACGCGACCTGGCGGAGGAGTCGAACGGCAGCGGACAGGGGAAGCTCCCCTTCCCGATCGAGCTTCTGCCGCAGTGATTCGCCCTCGATGAAGGGCATGGTGAAATACGGCCTTCCCGATATTTCGCCTGCCGCCAGAACCGGCACGATATGCGGATGTTGCAGCTTGGCGGCCAGCTGAATCTCGCGTCGAAACCTTTCTGCGCTGATTCCCGCCGCAATGTCCTCGGGGAGAACCTTGATGACCACCTGTCTGTCGAGCCGGTTCTCGGTGGCCAGGAACACCCGGCTCATTCCTCCGCCGCCGAGCTCGCG
>JALYOO010000027.1 GCA_030856845.1 Gemmatimonadota bacterium | reverse complement strand
CCTGTACAACCTCCGAGGCGGTAGCGAGGGCCAGAGCGGCAGCGGCGTCTTTCGGTTTCAGGTCCGCGGCTTTCCCGAGTTTGACCTTGACCAGCTCGTGAGTGCGGAGCGCGTCGTCGAGCGAAGTAATGAGTGTCGCCGACAGACCATGCTGCCCGACATGTACAGTCGCGCTCAAGTGGTGCGCCTCGGCGCGAAGCTCCGCGCGCTCGCTTCCCTTCATTGGATCGCTGTTCCCCTCTTCGTCATGAACGGTCGCACGTCAACAGGTGTGCCATTCCACCAGTCGCGCTGTCCGTTGGCGATGCGCATCGCCTGGAAATGGAGATGCGGAGTGTCGGGTGGCGCGTTGCCACTCGTGCCGACGTATCCGATGACGAAGCCTTGTCGCACAGCGAGACCTTCCGTGATGGCGTCCGCGTAGTGGTCGAGGTGGGCGTAGTAGTAGACGTATCTGCGGCTGTCGTCGATCAGGTAGACGGTGATTCCGCCGGCGGCGTTCTGTCGAAGCCTTAGAACGTGACCACTGATGGCAGCGACGATCGGAGTTCCCCGCGGTGCGAGGATGTCAATGGCTCGGTGAGTTCTGCCTCCGCTGCGGGACTGGTCGAATGAATCGCGAAGGTCGGATGGCGACAGTCCGTCGACAGGCACCATGAGCGCATGCTCCGTGAAGTACATGATGTCTTCGTCGGAGATAGGTCTCGGGGCGATCGATGGGGCGGGGTCGTATGCCCCCAATGCGCAGCCGCCTAAAACAAACACCAGGGCCGGGGCGCGAATCAGGGTGGAAAACTTCACTGTGTGGATGTTATGAGGGCACGGAAGGAGCGCGCCACGATTCGACGCGCCCCTGGATACCACGGTTCAATCCCCGGTTCTGGCCTACGAAATCGAGGCCATCTCATCCTGCTCTGTGGATTCTGCGTCGCTCAAGCGCTCTGTGGATTCTGCGGCGGTCGCGAGGGCCGCAATCCCTTCCTCGATTGTTCTCGAGTGATGCATCGAGCAGAATTTCGGCCCGCACATTCCGCAGAACTCGGCGCTCTTGAAGTACTCGGCAGGCAAAGTCTCGTCATGATATTCCTGCGCGCGGTCGGGATCGAGTGCGAGGCGGAATTGTTCCTTCCAGTCAAAGGCATAGCGGGCGCGTGACAGTGCGTCGTCGCGGTCGCGCGCGCCTTTGCGTCCGCGGGCGACGTCGGCGGCGTGCGCGGCAATCTTGTACGCGATGACTCCCTCGCGCACGTCATTCGCGTTCGGCAGTCCAAGGTGTTCCTTCGGTGTGACGTAGCAGAGCATGTCCGACCCGTGCCAGCCGATCAGCGCGGCGCCGATGGCACTGGAGATGTGGTCGTAGCCAGGCGAGATATCGATGACGAGCGGGCCAAGCGTGTAGAACGGCGCTTCGTGACAGACGCGCTTTGCGCGCTTGACATTCATTTCGATCTGATCCATCGGTAGGTGGCCCGGGCCTTCGATCATCACTTGTACATCGTATTCCCAGGCGCGCTTCGTCAGCTCTCCCATCGTGTCGAGCTCCGCAAACTGTGCCCTGTCGCTGGCGTCGGCGAGCGATCCCGGGCGCAGCGAATCTCCGATGGAGATCGTGACATCGTAATAGCGAAGGATCTCCAGGATTTCGTCGAAATGCTCGTACAGCGGGTTCTGCTTCCGGTGGTGCATCATCCACACGGCGTGCAGTGACCCGCCGCGGCTGACGATGCCGGTTGTACGACCGTGTACGAGTGGCAGATGCTCGATGAGGATTGCGGCGTGGATCGTCATGTAATCCACGCCCTGCTTCGCCTGGTGCTCGATCATGTCCAGCAGATCCTGGGCGGTGAGTTCCTCGAGCTGCTTCTCCTGCTGCACCGCCTGGTAGATCGGCACCGTGCCGATTGGGACGACCGATGTATCGATGATCGCCTGCCGGATCGCATCGATGTTGCCCCCGGTGGACAAGTCCATCACTGTATCCGCGCCGTACTTCACCGCCATGCACAGCTTGTCGATCTCGCCGTTGATGTCGGATGACACCGCGGAGTTGCCGATGTTCGCGTTTATCTTCACCCGCGCAACTTTGCCGATGCACATCGGCTCGAGGGTGCCCGCAAGGTGGCGGATGTTG
>JALYOO010000166.1 GCA_030856845.1 Gemmatimonadota bacterium | reverse complement strand
GGTCGGGGTGTTCAACCTATGACTGCGAGTATGTGTCGCTCGCCAATGCTTTGGGTGTGAGGCTGGTGACTTCTGACAAAGCTGTGCTGAAATTATTCACGGGTGTCGCAGTTTCCCCGGAAGCTTTTGCGAAGCAGCAGGCGTGAAAACAGCATGAGACGCTCGGCATTCGCGGGATCGCAATGGTCGCCGCCCTCACTCCAGCAACTGGGATTTGATTCACCGGACGCAGGCCGCATGCGGTGAATCGATGTGTTTTCGGCCGATCATCCGCCTGGTTTCAGTGACCGGGTGAGTCATTCCGACCATAGCGTTCCGCCGCGGGACAAGGATTGCTTCCATCAGAAGGCCAGGGCTTTGTTGCGGCCCGGCAAGCTTTCAGGTAAGATGACCATAATACTGGTCATATAGATTGGGGTGTCCAATGTCTCAGAAACGCCGGTCGAAGAAGAGGGTGGTCAGGGAAGATCCCGTACACGCCTATCGTGTGCGCGAGGCTCTTGGGGTCGCGGTCCTGCGAGGTGAGGTCGTTTCCGCGGCTGACTTCAAGGCCAACTGTCTCTCTCTGATGGATGAAGTCCGCGACAAGGGCGCCGAATTCGTCATCACCAAGCACAACATCCCGGTTGCTCGACTGGTTCCCGTTCTGGACGAGGCCGAAAGCAAGTTCATCGGCCGTGGGGCAGGGCTGATAACGGTGAGCGGGGACATCGTGGCTCCGACTGCACCAGACTGGGAAGAAGGTGCTGACATCTGACCTCGGCGGACCGACTCCCGTTCTGCTCGACACTCATATCTGGGTGTGGGCGAGTAACGGGTCGAATCAGTTCAAGCGGGCTGCAGCAAAGGCAATCGAAAGTGCGGCCGGCGAGAGACGACTCTTTGTGTCAGCTGCTTCAGTCTGGGAGATCGCACTGAAACAGCAGAAAGGAGACCTGCTTGTGTCCGGTGATCTTCGCGCGTGGCTGCGTGATCAGAGGCGTTATCCTGGCGTGCGAGTTCTGCCGATCAGCGGCACTCTTTCCATTGAAGCGACTTTGCTTCCGGAGTGGTTGCGCAAATCGGATAAGCGTCCGCACAAGGATCCGAGCGACAGGTTCATCGTGGCCGAGGCACGCCGGCGAAATGCTGTTCTGGTTACGTGCGATGCGTTGATGATCGACTACGCGCGGAAGGGGCATGTGGTGGTGTTCGACGCGAGAGTGTGATTCGACGCGAGCACGCACTTTCCGGAGGTGTTCGAACTATCGCGAGGACGATAGCAGCGAGAAGCATTGCGCTTATGCGGCGACCTCTACATAAGTCGCGGATGATCTCGGAGGCGGTACGGGCTCACCTGCGTCGCGCAGACCTTCGAGGTGAAATTCGACACCTTCACGCACAGAGCTTACGAGATCCTCCCGTGTGCCAGCTGTGGCAATGCATCCAGGCAGGTCAGGCACGAAAGCGGAAAATCCGGTTGTAGATTCCTCGATGATTACGAGGTATCGGCTCATTGTTCTTCCTCCGACGGACGATCGAGACGAGCTTGCATGAGGATACTCTTTAATGTACGCGGAGCGATGTCATCGGGGCCATCCCCGGCTACCGTCACCAGCCCGGGCTTCTGCGGATGACGACATTGTTGATGACTCCCCCGCGTTCGCTTCAGGTACCACCCGTCGTCCCGCAGGAGGCGAATCAAGTCTCGGAACTTCACGATAGATGAGGATCATGATTCAGCGGCGTTCAGCGATACCAATTCATTGCGAATGCGGGCAATTGCCCTCGACGACATGGTAGTTCTCAGGGCGACTCGTAAGGTGCAAAAGCTTCTGGACGTTGCGGTCGATGAAGCTGCTGTATCGGACGGAGTGCTGGGGGACTGGTACGTGAAACGATTCGTCGTTGACCGGCGGCCGCTCCTGATGATGATGAGTGCGGTCTCGCTCTTTCCGATTATCACGCCTGCTCGCGACGTTCGTTCGTTGCCGGCGCGGCTGGGGTCGATTGTATCCGATCGGCTGAAGCGTATAGGACTTGACGAGATGCTGATACAGCGCGAAGTGGCGACGATGACCTCGGTCGCGGTCGGCAGCACGAGAAACCGGTCAGTGATGGGATCTCTGGTGGAATTCTGCAAACTGACGGCCCTGACCCTACCGATCAACGGATGGGATGAAGCATCACTGCCGGAAGTCGAAGAGTTCCTGCAGAGAACCCCTTGTCGCTGTGGGCGCCCGGGTGATCAGGTGATCTTTCCGGCGGACCACACCCGTCAGTTGCTCGAAGCGAACCCAGTCGCTGGCTGAGCATCTGACTAATAGTTTCGTCGAAAATGTCACGGTTCTCGAACACATTCCTGGAGGCAGACGGATGAACGCTGGAGGTATTCCGGTATGGCCAACGGCCGCCGGGTCACCGTCATCGTGACCGAGTCAGCCACTGACATAGTGGTAATTACTGCGTACTGACAGGAGACATCAATGCAGTGGACTTACGATGCCGCGGTAGACGCGCTGACGATAATTTTTCTGCCCGGCAGGCGGTCAGCGCGAACTGATGAGCTGGGAACGGGAATGTTCTGCGACTATGACAGGAGAGGACATCCGATCGCGATCGAGATCCTCGACGCGAGCACGCACTTTCCCGCAAAGACGCTGCATGCGCTTCCGATTCCGGAGGTGATGGTGCCGCTCTCCGAAGCATCGAAGACGGCCGGGCTCGATGCCTCAACGCTCCGTCAGCAGATACGCAACAGAAAATTACGGGCGACCAAGCATCATCGCGAATGGTGGGTTAAGCCCGCTGACCTTCAGCAGTATCTCGACAACAGGGCCCCACAGGGTCGCCGCAGCGAAAAGCGTGTAAGAGGAAAGAGCCACTGACTTGGGCTTTCTCCTGAGGGCAGCACGTGCGGCTTCGAGCTCCCACGAGAGGTTGCGGAGTCTCAGAATTTTGATTGGGATCCAGGTCTGTGGGAGATGGTGCTGACGTCTAATGGCGGAGTGGTTGCAGCCGTACATGACGCACTGAAGAACGGCGTGTCGGGATCCTTGTCGAGCGGGCCCCATCACGCACGGCGAGACAGCGGAGAAGGATACTGCACGTTCAACGGTCTGGTGATCGGGGCGAAGGCAGCACTCTCTGGGGTTGCCGAATCGGTTTTGATATGGATCTCAATGCGCACTGCGGCGGAGGGACTCAGTCGCTCATCAGTGACGATCCGCGCATATGGCAGCTGGATGTGTCGGTGGACTCGTTCGACAGCTATAAGCAAACGGAGCGGACAACAGTCGACATTGTGCAGTCAGCGAACAACTACCTCACTACTATAGATAGGTGGCTTGCGGAGATCGAGGATAGTGGTCCGTCACTCGATCTCTGTATCTACAATGCGGGGATGGACCCACATGAGAATTGCTCGATTGGTGGAATGACCGGGATCAACGCCGAGATTCTCAAAGAGCGGGAACGCCTTGTCTTCAGCTGGTGTGAGAGGCGGAGGATTCCTGTCGGGTTCGTCCTGGCCGGCGGATACACCTCCCCAGCGATGAGTATCGACGATCTCGTTGCCCTTCACCGTCTTACCATCTCAACCGCGGGAAAAAGGCCGGCCGCAACAGACTAGAGGCTTGAAGCCGAGGAGCGTCCTGCTTCAACGCCTTTTCGTGTCGACGACCGCCCTCATCGGTCAGGTATCGCCGTCTGACAATCGGTCGCGTCGATGGAACAAGCAATCCGGCTCGATTCCGGGACACGAGTTCACCGACGATAAATCTCACGCCGGTGGCCTGCCGCGATGATTAGAACAATGAGAACCCGGTCCTTGACTGTGTACAGAATCCGGTACTCGCCGGCGCGTACTCGATAGAGGTCCTTTTCGCCTTCCAGCTTGACTGCCCCGGATGGGCGTGGATTCGCAGCCAGCGCGTCAATTGCGCGAGCGATGCGGCGCCGAGCGTTGATACCGATCTTTCGAAGTGAGCGAGCAGCTGATGCAGCGACTTGAATCTGATAGCGCGCGATTGGCACTGGCTGCGATTATTCGTCGAGGCCCAGCTCTTTCTTCAGCTTCTTCCACGATATGCGCGGCTCAGTCTCTCTCAGCGCTGCGCGCGCGTCGTCGAGATCCATTCGATTCTCCAGCTGTTCCAGAACCTCAAGATCTTCGACAGGAATGATTGCAGCGACATCCTTTCCATGCCGGTGCAGGACAATGCGCTCATGGCCGAAGGCCACCTTGTTCATCATTTGAGCGAACTGGAGTCGCGCTTCGCTGGCAGGGATGCGTGTCATGGTCGGTGTGGGGTTATAGCAATTTGTACAAATAACACAAATTTCACAAGCGATCATGGCTCAATCGCAGTCAGGGGCTGACGCGGGACCAAGCAGCTCCTTCGATCGTGCTCTCGCGCTCAATCCCTGCGGGCTTATCAGGAGGCTGCTGCTTGACTCCTCAGGGGCTCATGCGCATACTTCATCAAAATCAATGCGCATAGAATTACTACGTCATGGAGGGATCTCAGAATGGCAAAGGTCGTAAAGAACCTTACGCTGGATCCCGAAGCGGTAGAACGCGGCGAGCGTTTCAGCCGGAAGAGGGGGACTACCATATCGCGGATCGTCAGCGATTTTCTCTCGGGTCTTCCCGAGGAATCAGACGATGCACTGGCACCGGCTGTAGGGCGTCTCCTTGGTATCGCGAAGGGAAAGGGTGACGAGCGCTCCTACCACAGGTATCTCGAGAAGAAATATCTCAGGTGAAGATCCTCGTGGACATCAACGTCGTTCTCGACGTTCTTCTCGATCGGCGCCCATGGGTAACGCACTCCGCTCGGCTTCTCGATGCAGCCGAACGAAAGACGTTCACCGGCTACCTTGCGGCTCACACCATTACCACAGCGCACTATCTCGTAGCGGCGGCGGCGGGCCGAACGAAGGCAGCAACTGCCGTAACGGACCTGCTGCGTATTTTCCAGGTCGTTCCCATCGACGCTGCGGATTTCGCCCAGGCGCTCGTGTTCGGGATGCCCGACTTCGAGGATGCTGTCCAGGCATCAGCCGCGGCGAAGGTTGGGGCCGACTACATAGCCACGCGCAATGGAAAGGATTTCAAGGCGAGCCCGGTGAAGCCCCGGACGCCGGGAGAGCTTCTGGCTCTCGT
>JALYOO010000003.1 GCA_030856845.1 Gemmatimonadota bacterium | reverse complement strand
GAGCTAGGCTGCGTACATGACTGACTCGCTGCCGTCCCGCGAAACTGCACTCGCACTGGTGCACGAGTACACCGCCAGCGATTCGCTGCGAAAGCACATGCTGTCCGTCGAGGCGGCGATGCGCGCTTACGCCGGAAAGTTCGGCGAAGACAGCGAGCGCTGGGGTCTAGCCGGCCTGGTGCATGACTTCGATTACGAGCGGTTTCCGAATGAGGCTCACTCGGCCACGGAGGAGCATCCCGCCCAAGGCGTTCGCATACTGCGCGAGCGCGGGTTTCCGGAAGACATCCTCGAAGCCATCCTCGGACACGCCACCTACAGCGGCGTCCCGCGCGAGACGAAAATGGCGAAGGCGCTGTTCGCGGTGGACGAGCTGACCGGACTCATCACCGCAACTGCGCTGGTGCGTCCGTCAAAGAGCGTAATGGAGGTTGAAGCGAGATCGGTGCGCAAGAAAATGAAGGACAAGGCCTTTGCTCGCGGCGTGAATCGCGACGACGTACTCAATGGGGCAAGCGACCTGGGCGTTGATCTGGAGGAGCACATCGATTTCGTCATCCGCGCGATGCGGGAAGTCGCGCCCTCTCTCGGCCTGGCAGGCCCTGCGCCCATGTGAGCGTTCGTCCCTAGTCCATTACGAACTCGCGGCGGAACGCGACATCGAACGAGAAAGTCTTGCGCTTCGTCTTCGCCTCGATGACACCGGCAATTCGCTCCAGCCGCGCCGGAATCTCCATGATCTTTTCCTGTGCTTTCCGCCCCGCATCGTTCAGACCAGTAAGCCTGTCGATCGCCCAGTACTTGATCTGTTCCTCCACGATCCTCATATAATCTCGCGGCCCGTAGATTCCGGCCCTGCGCACGACGTCGGCCAACTCGCGGAAATGCGGCATGTTGACGCCGGGCATGTCGATCGCGGGCATTATCTTCGCGGCCGACTGAAGCGCCTGATTGGGATCACGATTCAGCACTTCGCGAAACACCGAACGGTAGAACGCAAAATGCCGAGCCTCCTCCTTGGCGACGTTCGACAGAACTACGCCGATGGTCGGCTCCCACTCCGAGGCGAGCTTGCCGGTGTTGGCGTGTGACATCTGCGTCGCCCGCTCCTGGAGCGAGGTATAGACGAACACCCGGTACGGGTCGCGATCCCAGTCAGGGGCAAACCCGGCGCGCATGTAGTCGAACTGCATCTTCTCGATCACCACACGGTCGAAGACCTGCGCGTCGCGAGTGTAGTCGTGAAGAATCACACCGTGCCGGTCTTCTTCTGCTGTCCACAGGTTGGTCCACGTCTGCCAGTGGCTGTCGTCGCCAAGGTACACGGCGAGAATCCGGTGAAAGTGCGGAAGGCCTTCTTCGGTGAGGAGGTTGAGCGCCAGCGCGACACGCGCCGGTGCACTGATTCCCTCCGCCCGCTTTCGCAGCTCCCGGATGTGGTGATCGGGATCGGTGTCCGGCGCCGGATCGAGGATCTCGCTGGGAAACCAGAGAACGCGTTTCGCCTCGTGCGAGACCATCAGCTCGGCGACAACGTCTTCGAGGTCCTGAAGGACCTCTACCTTGGAAAGCATCTCGGCGTCGGCGGTAGTGGCAGTCACGTCGTTGGCTGAATGGAGTTGAACGAAAGCACCTGGTGCGTACGAGACCGTACGAACCGGCGGAGCTTAGCCGGGAAAGCGCGGAAATGCATTAACCGCGCCCGAACGGCTTCTATCCGGAAGCAGGAACATAGGTGTCACCGAGGCGGGCGGCGATATCCGTGAGATATTTGTCTATCGTCGCTGTATGTCCCATGACATATCTCGACACGAACCGGAATACGGGATTGTACACCTCGCCGTTCTCGGTGATCGTGAGCCGGCTTCCGGCGCCGTCTGGAGCAATCCGGTAGTCCCAGCTGCCGCCAAACGGGAGTCCGCGGTCGGAGATCCTTGCGACGAAGTGTGAAGGGCGCTCCGATGTCACAGCCTCGAATGTCAGCTTGTCCCCGCCGGATGTCTCCCGCCACATGATGTTGTCATCGTGCGGCGGAAGCGGCTCGACCGCGGTGACTCCCGTTCTCCAGGTCGGATAGGCCGCGACATTCGTCACCGCTTCCCACACGCGATCCGGGGGTTGCGACAGCCGGGCCGTGCGCGTGGCGGTGTGATTCTGGGGAAGGCTCATGCCGACTACCACCACCACGGCGATGAGTCCTCCGACAACGGCAAGAATTCCGATAATCCATTTCATCGGACCCCCATCAGACGATGGGCGCACACTCGGCGGCACGTCCCGTCACCTCCCTGATCGTCCGGTCGATCTGCGCCCGGTGCCGCATCTCGTGCTGCGCGACGAACAGGCCCCATTGATACATGTCCAGCTCGCCGAGGGTGACATGTGTGCTCTTCACCGCGCAGAGGTCCAGTCCGTCGGCGTCTGCCAGCGCTTTCCTGAGCGCGATTCGGCTTTGTACCAGGGACTCGAGCGACTCGTCAGCCGAAGTGCCGGCAGCGGGCACGACAATCGCCGGCGCCGCTCGTTTTTTCGCCATGTTCAGCATAGCGAAGTGATCAATCGTGCTCATGATCGAGCTGTCATCGGTTTCCGGAACAACGCCGTTTTCTCGCGCCCGCGTCACCGCCCGCGCGACCAGCCTCGCCACGCCTCGCTCCACGATGGCGAGATGCGCCAGTATCTCCGCCACGGACCATTCACCGTCACGGACGCGCATCGTCGACAGAGCAGAATTGCTCTCATCCACGGTCGCCAGCAGCTTCGACCGCGACTCGTCCATGTAGCTCAACAGCTCAGAGAGCCGCTGGCGCATTGCCCGCCTCCGGGTGCTCGATGATCGCGAGAATCTCGGAAATCACCGCCCTCCCTTGATCCCTCGCATACCACGTCCGGATATGACG
>JALYOO010000450.1 GCA_030856845.1 Gemmatimonadota bacterium | reverse complement strand
CATCGGGGGAGAATAGCGAAATCCGGGGCGGTCTGCGCGACAGTAGTCGCGTGATTCCAACGGTTACGCTGTCGTGCTCCAACTCCCGAATTCGCTGACCCGTCGCTCATGAACACGATGTGCGCTCGCGGCCCCCGCATCCGTATATGATTGCAGCTGACCGGGCGTTCTGCGATATCCGGCCTTACGACCACCTCACGCGCGGGCCAATTTTGAAGCTGGGGGTGACATGAAGACGATCAGCGCTTCGCGATGCGCGAATGTTCTGCTCCTCGCCGGCTCGATTCTCGGAACGAGGATTGTGCCAGCCCAGACGCGAACGGTTGAGCCGGTGCTGGGATTTCCTGAAGCGGGGCTCGACGATCCCGCCGCGTATCAGGGATACCAGACCCGGTTCTTTCGGGATGCCGGCGGCAATGCCGTACAGGTTTATCTCGATGCGCGCACCGGGCGCGCGGTGACAGTGATGGCGGACGCCGTGAACGAGAGCGTGGGGTTCACGGTTCGCGATGGCGATGGGAAACCGCTGAGATTGGAGTGGGGATCGGGCACGGCGAACATCACGCGATCGGGATCGCGCAGGTCGATCGAATATCAGCTGGTCGCCGAGTCTCCGCGTATTCGGATAGGCTTGATTCTTCTCGGCTCGATGAGGGTCGAGCGGGATCTGGTTTACTCGGGGCGCCACCTGAAAACATATGCCCTCCCGGTGTTTCCAATCCGCGAGCTGAACGAAATGATGGTGAACCTCGGCCGTCTCGCCCCCGATGAGCGAAACCGACAGCTCGGTCTCCTGAACGTGCGCGGACTCCCCGACCTACGGAGGAGGATGCAGCCGACGTTCACGTCTACTGTCTCGGGGCCGCGGCGGTCAGTGAGTGTAGCGCAGACAGCGTTTGATGGAAAAACACATCTGGAGCTCGAGCTGTCGATCGATCCACGCGAGGCGACGATCGTCACCGGCGCACAGACGGTCTCGATCCGGGCGGTGTCCAGCCGCCAGATTCGATTCTCGGTCCGGGTGACCACCGACGCCGCGTCGCTCACGCCGCTCGCGCGCAATGAGATCTTCAACGCCGCGTTCCTCCGCTTCGCTGACAGCGCGCGCGCTTCCGCCGATCGCGTCACCACCTCGGCGGGCGCGCAGACCAGTGCTGACTCCGGTGTCATATCCCGTTCCAGACGGCTCGAGCGGGACATGAGATCCGTGGAGCTGCTGAGTGCCAGGGAGAAGCTGATGGCGGGGATGCCGAACTACGCGACGTACTTCGGACGCGACATGATGATGACCGCGCTCATGATGGAGCCTGTCTGGTCGGACGCGATGGCGGAGCACGTCATCGCCAGCGTACTGCGCAAACTCGGGCCTGCCGGCGATGTGAGCCATGAAGAAGCGCTGGGTGGCCAGGCAATAAGAGAGAACGCGGCCGAGTACAATGCGCGGCTCGCAAAGTATTTCCAGGCGAGGCGGAGCGGAAATCGCGTCGTTGCCGACTCGGCGTTGACGCAGGCGCGTGCGCTTCTCGCGAATCTCCAGCTGGTTCGCGAGAACTACAACATGCTGGACGACGAATTTCAGCTTCCGGTACTCGCAGCTCGCTATCTCGGTAACCCGTCAGTGCCCGCGGCTCGCAAGAGGGCGTTCCTTGCCGATTCCTCGGATGGGAGGGGGCCGCGAGTGGAGTTGCTGCTGAAAGAATTGCGACTTGTGGCGGCGATGGCGGCGCCGTACGCTCGGGAGCCGGTGGTGGAGAATCTCGTCGCCTCACCGCGACAGGATTCGACGCACTGGCGGTCGGTGAGCTGGCGCGACAGCGGCGCCGGCTACGCGAACGGCCGCTTCGCGATGGACATCAACGCGATCTGGGTACCGCGCGCGCTGGAATCCATCTCGACGATACTCGCGTCGCTGAAAGAGCTCGGGATTGCGCCCGACCGTCTCAGTGATCCGACCGCAGGAGGGAATGCAAATGCGCTCGCCGCGTTCGCGCGAGACCCCGAATCGCTTCGACGCGCAGTGGAAAGCTGGAATGGAGCCGCCCGGCACTTCGTG
>JALYOO010000449.1 GCA_030856845.1 Gemmatimonadota bacterium | reverse complement strand
ATGCTAGAGTGCCCGACTGCCTGAGTCCGGCACTTTTGCTGTCAACACCGGGACACGGCTCGCCCCGATCGGGAGAGCGCAACGATACAGCCGCGAAAAATCGGCGACAAGCCAATTCCCTCAAATGACGTTGATGAGATGATCGAATCTGCGACGAACAAATCGGGCCCCGCGCCACCGCAGACAATGGCGCTGCTCGATTTCTGCAAGGGCATCGCCATCGTGTGGATCGTACTGGTGCACGCGCTGCATCGATGGTTCGGGTGGCAGGGAGTCCATATCTTCATCGTGCTCGCCGGCTTTACGCTGACGTACGCGACGTTGAACAGAGCCGAGCCGCTCGCGTGGCGGCAATGGTATCTGAGGCGCGCCGAAAGAATTCTCCCGTCCTACTGGCTGGTCGCGATAGCGGGGTTCCTTGTCGTCGTGCTGGTAGCCACGCTGAACCCCAATGAAAACAATCCGGTCAGTCTTTCGCTGCAATCGTGGAAGTTGCTCACCGACCTGACGCTGCTGCGAAACTTCTCATACAAAGCAATGCTCGCCGACCCCAACTCGGCCCTCTGGTTCGTCCCCCTGATTGTCAGTTTCTATCTGCTCTTTCCGTTTCTCTATTCGCTCATCTCGAAACGCGACCGCGCGAGCGGCTGGGTGAAAATCCTGCTGATCGTGGCCGGAATCGAGTTTGCGTACCGTGCGGCCGCGATCTACTGGCTGGACGGAATGCCCGTCGGTTACGGTCACGGTTTCCTGAGGTTTCTCGCCCGACCGCCGGAGCCGTTGAACAGGATTCCCGAAACTTTCGCGTTTCAGCTCTGGGCCCCGTTCGGACTCGCGCCGAGCCGTCTTGGTGAATTTGCGATCGGCATGGTGGGTGCCTTCGCTCTGTTGCGGCACAGGTCCAGATTCGAGAATGCTCTGCTCAGCCACTGGAGCACGCTCGCAGGATTGGCCCTGTGGCTATTGGGAAGCGCTCTCCTGTACACTGGGTGGTGGGGGTGGGTATTCGCGGATTTCATGATTGCCGCAGGGTTGGTGCTATGGGTCGTCAACGCGGCGCGATTCGCTCAAAGACTGATGCCGGGACTGTTCAGGCAGATGTCTCGTCTCGGCGTGTGGTCGTACCACATTTTCCTCACTCACCTGCTGGTCGGGTACGCGCACGCGAACCTTTACACTCTGTGGATGGGTTCAATGCCCCTGGTGGTCCTGATGCTCGTTCTGACCGTCGCGATGATAGTCGCAGCGCCATGGGTGCTGCTTCGCTTCGATCGCTCATCATTTCCGAATCGGATCTTTCGGCGCAGCGTCGAGGAGCCTTCGCGGCCGTAGAGCGACAGCCCATGCAGGCGCGGCGCGCTTTGACCCCTTGCAACTGTTTCGCCATCGGTTCGGCAGCCTCACATTCATCAGTGGTGGATTTCATTCAAAGTCAGAGACGAGTCGTCGCCCTCGTCCTCGCCATGTCGATTGGATGGAGCAGCATCGCATCGGCACACGCGACGCTGCTTCGGTCGACCCCAGGTGCGGGACAACTGATCGCCACGTCGCCCTCGATGATCCGTCTCGTTTTCAGTGAGCAGATCGTCGGCGACATGAGCTCCATCCACCTCGTCTCCGCGGACGGTACGCGGTCGCGACTTCAGACCATGGTCGATCCTCGCGACGTTCATGCACTGGTGGCAGTGTCGCCGCCTCTACCCTCCAGTTCCTATCGTGTCACTCTCGTAGAGATAAGGTTCCCGGCGGGACTCGGCCTCGCTTTGCGGCCCGGAAGGGAAGCGGCTGCTCGCCCGTAACCACTTCGCCTGGCGCGACCATTCTGCGTTGGAATTTCTTGCCTCCTTCCGGCGTGGCCCGTATCGTGGCAGTCGACGGACACACTGCTGAGTGGACACGTGATCGCCAACGTGCTTCCGCATCCATGTCCGGCAAGGACTCAGGCGATGAACGACATGAAGCGCTCGCCTGTCCTTGATTGAAGCTCTAAGCCTTTGCCGGATCCTCGCTGCGCGCCTGCAACGGCTGCGGAATCCGATGAGACGCGCCGAGTGGCACGTGCGATTCCGAGAGCAGCCGCGTCACGAACCTCTGGCCCTCAGATACACGCTCGATCTCGATCGCTATCGCTTCCATTCCGCGTTCCAGCCGTTCGAGCCGCCCGTCAGACTCGCCCACTAGCGGCGCCGGAGCAGCAGCTCGGGGCTTTTTCCACCGGCGTCGCGCAAAGAAAAGGATGATCGGAAGCAGAAAAAGAACGGAGAACCCGCCAGCCATCAGCCCTTCCTCGAAATCGGCGCCTCCGCCGCCTCCTCCTCCCTCGGCACGCGTTTCTTCCATCAACCCGGCCGGTGCCGACGCCAGCTGGCGGCCGGTCGCGTCGAGCTCGCTTTCGATCTGAAGAATGCGCCGGTCGAGGAGACGAACCCGATCCTCGAGCCCCGTGCGACTGGCACCCGACGGGGCCGACATTATCTGTTCGGACAGACTGGCGCGACGCGACGCCACGTTGCTCAATTGGTCGGACAGCTCATTCCTCTGCGCGAGCAACTCCTGAACTTCCGCCGTGCTCTTCGGAATCAGAAGCCTCAGGTTTGTCCCGTCCGGACCTACGGTGGTAATGAAGTCAGGCCGAGGCGCCTGCGCAGGCGCCTGTGCAGGCGCGACCACCGGCTGAGCTTGTGTTGGCGATTGCATGAATGACATCTACGAGTTGTGGTTCTGCAAGGTTACAGAAGTTGCATCCCGTCGCCAGCTTGAACGAATCGAAGCCGCCCGATAAAGAGACGGCTTCACGGTCAAGCGATCAGGAATCGGCGTGCGCGAAAGCGGCGCATCGCAACAGCAGATTACTCCGCGTGCACTCCCTTGATGTAACTGTCCCGACGTACTTGCACCGGCCTGTGGATTGCGCAATGGCAATATCGATTGTGATGTGGAGAATTTTTGCCTGATCGATGGCATTGAGGAATATTCGATCAGCGCGCTCGCAACAAATCTCACCTTCAGCCCATCGGTTCTCCGGGCGACCAGGAGCACCTGCACCCCTGTGGACAGGTGCAGTGGGGGTTCGGGAGCGACACCGCCTCCGCGTCGATGTCGAACTCGACACCGTGCCACGCCGCGCAGGCCATGCACGTGTCATCATCGAACACGGAAACGTAGATTCGCGTACCGCGGTCAGCTGTCACAAAGGATGGTCAGCGGTCATTCGCGCGCGATCGCCTCGATCGGTGACAATCTGGCTGCGCGCCGCGCGGGATACGTTCCAAACGCGACTGCGAAGAGGTCTGCCTCCTGGCCGGCGACCGGAGGTACAAGGATTCCCACTACCTCCCGCCGCTCGGCGCCGACGCGGACGAATCGGCCAAGCAGCGATAGGGCGTGCCGCGTACCGGCCGTGCTGAGTGTCAGCTGCGCGGCCGCGCGCATGTCGAGAAATTCCACCGGCGACGTCCCGGTGAGAGTCAGCGCATGCTTCAACACGCCGGGTATTTCTGCACTTGCCCGCTCGGCATCCTCGGAATCGAGGACCGGGTAGCCGCGAACCGGATAGCTCCGCCCCTTTATGGTCTCGACGGTAATTGGCGTCACGGTAACGTCCTGAACGCTCGACTCGCGGGCGATGAGCGCGCGTGACCACACGTCCACGCCGTCGGTAATCGAAAACGCAGCAACAAGCGCGGCGACGCCAATGATTACGCCGGTGGTCGAGAGGGCGGTTCGCATCGGTTTGGTGCGAAGCGCGTCGGCGCCAACGCGGGCAGACTCCACCAGCGCGGCGAGGTTCATTCCGCGGTCGGGCGCTGGGATTTTCACGCTGGGCTCAACTCTTGAACGGTGGTCACGTGGGGTGAAATTTCTCCAGCTCGCGCTGTGTAGCCCGGGGATGAAGCCGCCTGATCCTCGCGGAACATTACATGCGGTGCACAGCCAATAGGAAGTTGCTGCCGGCGCAGGATGAGGGTGACCTTTTTCTTCGCTGCTTCATCTTCATCCGCCTCCCAACCCTCCGCCGCCAACATGAGATCCATACTCCTCTCCGCCTCCGTAGTGGTCGTTGCCGCAGGCTGCATGCAGGAAACTTCAGCTCCCGGCCCGATACCCACCTATCGCCTGACGGCGACAGCGACTGAAACCAACAGCTGCTCGGTCAACGTGCAGAACATCTCCTACTCGTCGATCGGACAGATTCGCGGAGACGTGCCGTCGCGGTTCATCGGTACCGTAAAGGACAAGAGCTATCACGGGTTCGGATGCTGGGTATCGGTCGGCGGCGCCATAACAACCGCGAATGGCGACGGCGACCTGATCATTCTGTTCTCGGGCAATTCGTTCGGGAAGCCGCTGGCCATCGGCACCTACAAGTTGTCGCGCGAGATACTCGATGACATGCCCGAGTTCTACGCCAACGTGACTTTCAGGCCGTCGAACCTCGGCGGTGACACGTTCACGACCAACAACGATGCACAGGGCTCCGTCGTCGTCGACAGCAGTGCCAGTGGCGGAAGGCGGATTCGTGCTGACGTGGACGTCGTGCGCTGGACGAAAAGCATCTTCTAAACGTTGAGCAGCTGATCGGCTTCTCGCAGATCGGGAGTGTCGAGCCCCTCGGTAATCCGTCCCCGAACTTCCGCAAGGATCGACAGAGCTTCAACCTTGCGACCTGAGTTCATCAGCACTCGCGCGAGAAACAACGCGGCGCGCAGCTCGAGCGAGGTAGCGCCTTGCGCGTGGGCGAGATCGAGCGCGGCTCGGAAACACGCCTCGGGAGTCGCGGTGATGGCGCCGCCGCTCGCGCCCGCGATAGCGGGCTTGATCACGACGTTCCTCTGTTCGCCACCAAGCAGCGCCGCACCCATCATCCGGTAGAACTCCGCCTTCGACGCGGTTTCGCCGTGCCGCTCCGACGCTTCGAGCCCTTCGCGGGCGGCGTCCCTTGCACCTTCATAGTCACCCTTGCAGATGAGCGCTTCCACCAGCGGGCGCAGTCCGATTCGCAGGGAGAGCTGAGCCTGCGGACCGCGCTGAACGGCGAGGCTGGCCTCGATCTCACGGACGCCCTCATCAGCGCGGCCCAGCTGCGCGAGGGCCCATCCGTGCCCCGCCATCGCCCACATTCGCTCCTGCGCGATTCCATGGTCGTCGCAAATCGCGATGCACCGCGCGGCATAGTCGAGCGACAGCGCCGGCTCGCGTCGCAGCTGATGCAGTACACCGGCCATCAAGAGGGCATACGCCTGGCTTCGAGGGTCGGGAGACTCAGCGCCTAGCCCCAGCGCCCGATCGCGCGTTGCCAGTGCCGCATCCGGCCGTCCAACGACCCACAGATTGCGAGCTTTCTCACTGAGGAAGAAAACGCCGGGATCCATGCGGTACATCGCATGATAGACGGGTCTCTTGTCGAGGTCGTAATACCGCTCCGCCTCTTCGCAATGCGCGATGGCTCCCCGGAAGTCGCCGACGAAGTACAGCGAGATCGCGACGGCAGTGTGCGCACCGACAAGACTGAGCGGATCGCCGAGCTCCGTCGCCCAGCGGCAGTAGTGATCCGCCATCGACTGCGCTTCGGGTATGTCGCCCGATACGAGGTAGTATCCGAACAATCCCCACATCACCGGCGCGAGCTTGGGCTGCTGGCCGAGTTCGTCCGCAAGAACGCGCGCGCGGGCCATGCTCGTCAGAACTTCCGGCGCGGCGTATCCCTGCGTCGCCGCGACACTCGTGCCGAGCACACTGTGCAGTGCCAGCTCGCGCGCCTTTCGCTCCCCGCCGTCGGGGATTCTCGCCAGCTGCGACAGCCCGCGTCTCGCCGCCATCGCTGCCTCTTCGTTGGCGAACACTCTGGCGGCGTTGCGCGAAGCGACGACGAAGTATTCGCTCGCTCGCCCCGCATCCCGTGCAGTCTCGAACAGAAAGGCGAGCTCGGATGCGATGACTTCGGGATTCTCGTTGTGAAACCGGAGCAGCGCGTCGCCGACGGCACGACTCATCGAAATGCGTTTCGATACCGAAAGCGAGGCGTACAGGGCGTTCTGATACAGCACGTGCACGAACCGGTAGCGGCTGCTGAATGTTCCGTCCGGAAAGTCGTGCTCATCGCGTCGCTGCACGAAAGTGTGTATCCGGTCGAGCTCATCCAATCGATCCTCTACTTCTCCTGGATCGCGATTCAGTGCGGCGGCGACGACAACCGAGTCGAAGCTGTATCCCTGAACCGATGCGGCGGAGAGCAGCAGACAGTCCGCTTCACTCAGCTGTCCGATCTTGCGCTCGACCATGCTGCGCATCGACTCCGGCAGCTCTCTCTCCAGGTCAGAAAGCGATTGGGCGACGGTCCATTTTCCATCCACCTCGCGAATCGCGCCTTTTCGCTGGAGATACTCGGCGATGTCGGTGACGAACAGCGGATTCCCCTCGGTACGAGCGTGAACCATTCGAGGCACGTCCGGCGGCAGCGGGCTTCCCGGAAACTTGAGAGCGAGCAGCACCGCAACCTCGTCCCGCGTCAAGAAAGCCAGCTGCAGCTCTCTCGCGATCCCTTTCGTCTGGAGGTCCAGCTTCAGCGCCAGGAAGGGATGCTGTACAAGCTGCAGCTCCGTCGGCCGGAATGACGCGATCATCAACAGGCGCGCATCGTCGAGTCGCGTGACGATGTAAGCCAGCATGTCGACCGTGGACGCATCGGCCCAGTGGATGTCCTCGAGAAAGAGCACCAGCGTTCGGCTCGAGCAGATGGCCTTCATAAACGCCACGAGCTCTCGCTTGAGACGTTCCTGCGAGGCTGCGGGCGCCGTCGGGGCGCCAGGGTCTGTATCGAACGGCGCGACCTGGTTCCGCCATGATGGCGCATGCGTGTCGAGTGCCGCCCGAGTGACGCCGGCGTTATCGCTGCGCAACAGGTCCTCGATCGCATCGAGAATCGGCAGGTAGGCTTCAGCTCCCGCGAGCCGTTCCGAGCAGCGGCCCCTGGCAACGACATGACTGCTCGCGCGTCCAAGCTCGGAAAGGAAATCCTCGACGAGTGTCGTCTTGCCGATACCGGGCTCGCCGGAGATGCAGACAACAGTGACCCGTCCGGCGGATGCCGCGGCGAATTCATCTCTCAGCGCCGCTTTTTCGAGCTCGCGCCCGACGATGTCCCCCTGCCGTCCCGCATCGACATCACTGTGGCCGGGA
>JALYOO010000448.1 GCA_030856845.1 Gemmatimonadota bacterium | reverse complement strand
GTAGATGGCCGAACGGTACTGCGTTCCTACGTCGGGTCCCTGCCGGTTGAGCTGGGTGGGGTCATGTGCCACCGAGAAGAAAACGCGTAGTATCTCTCCGTACGTGATCTGTGACGGGTCATAGACGACCCGAACCACTTCGGCGTGGCCCGTAGATCCTGAGCTCACCTCGCTGTACGACGGCGAAGCCGAGGCGCCTCCCGTGTATCCCGATGTCGCCGACTTGACTCCCTTGATGTGCTCGTACACCGCCTCGATTCCCCAGAAGCAGCCGCCGGCCAGCACCGCCACCTCTTCCCCCGACTTCTTTGCCAGCGGAGCGTCGACCGTAGGTCGGGGAAGAACTGCGGCAGTCGCGGTAATCGAGCCAACCGCCGTATTGCCAAGGAACACAACCGCTACCGGGATCGCGACCAGTCCGATCGCGACACGTGCAATGGCTGAAATCATCTGAATGCCTTGTGTGAAGGGTCCGTTATTGAACGTCGCGAAACGCGTATTGGTTCCATTTCGGATTCGTATTCCGCATTGCCGCAGCCGGCGAAACCGTCCGGGCCGGTCGTGGCGGAGTCTGACCGCCGGAAATAGCTTCTGCCCTATGCTCAAATATACGACGGCAGGCACAGAAATCGTCGCCCCTGGACGATGCGTCGCGCACGCCGATATAGTATCATAGTGCGTATAAGTCAACGGCTCCCGGGCATCCGTATTCGGCAGCCAGCCCGGCTTTTTGCCGCATCCGGAATCCTGGCATCCTCCGTCTCCCTCCAGTCGCAGCAGCAGATTGGCACACCCGCGCCTCGCATCTACGTACGGATCAACCAGCTTGGCTACCTCCCCGCCGGCCCCAAGACCGCCATCGCCTGTTCTCTCGATTCGGCGCGCATCGCGACATTCACCATCCAGGACCGGGACGGCCAGGTCGTTTTCGGGCCCCGCGCCGCGAAGGCCGGCGGCAGCTTCGGGCCGTGCGCATCGACGCACCGGCTGGATTTTTCAACATTCAGGAAACCTGGCCGCTTTACGATTCTCGCTGGCGGCGCCGCGTCTCCGCCGGTTCGAATCGACGCCAACGCCTACGCCGGCGCGGCTGATACGCTCCTCTTCTACATGCGGCAGCAGCGCTCCGGTTTCAACCCGATCATCCGCGACTCGGTGCACAAGCTCGACGGGATAATCGTTGACGACCCGGTGCACGCCGGACAGTTCATCAACGTTTCGGGCGGCTGGGCGGATGCGTCGGATTACCTGCAGTACGTCACCACTTCGGCCAACGCGACCTTCGTGATGCTGATGGCCTACCGCGACAATCCGAAAGCATTTGGCGACGCCTTCGACCGGCGTGGCCTTCCCGGATCCAACGGAATCCCCGATGTACTCGATGAGGCGAGACACGGCCTCGAGTGGCTCGTTCGCATGTATCCGACGGACGACCGCATGTACAACCAGCTTGGCGACGACCGCGATCACTCGGTATGGGACCTTCCGTGGACAGATCAGTCGGACTACGGCTGGGGAAAGGGTAAACAAAGGCCGGTTTACCCGTGCACCGGAAGGCCTCAAGGCATCGTGAAAGCCAAAAATCGTTCTACCGGTTACGCATCGACCGCTGGAAAGTTCGCGTCGGCGTTTGCGATCGGCTCACGAATCTTTGCGACGCGTGACCCCGAATTCGCTGCCACGCTGAAACAGAAAGCGCTGGCGGCCTACCGGCTGGGCAGACAGCACAACGGTGTTTGCCAGACCGCTCCGGGAGGTCAGCCCTACTTCTACGAGGAGGACAACTGGCACGACGACATGGAGCTTGCCGCTGCCTCCCTCGTCGATGCAACAGGCCAGCAGCATTTCCTCGGCGATGCACTGAAGCACGCGCGCAACGAACCCGTCACTCCGTGGATGGGCCGCGACACGGCGCGCCACTACCAATGGTACCCGTGGCACAACAACGGACACTATGAGGCGTGGCGGCATGGATCAGCGGCCGAGCGCGCGCAAATGGCCCGGTTCTATATAAGAGGTCTGGAAGCGGTAGCTTCGCGAGCGAACAACGGATTCCGCGTCGGTATTCCCTTCATCTGGTGCTCCAACAACCTGATGGCGAGCTTCGCCACGCAAGCATATCTCTATCGGAAAATGACGGGCGACGGCCGCTTCAGGGAATACGAATCAGCCGCACTCGACTGGCTGCTCGGCGCTAATCCCTGGGGCGTCTCGATGATCATCGGCCTTCCGCAGTCGGGCAACTTCGCGCGCGATCCGCACTCCGTTATCGCGAAAGACCTGAAGCTTCAGCTTACGGGCGGGCTGCTCGACGGGCCCGTGTACCGATCGATTTACAAAAACCTGCTTTACATCAATCTTCACGACCCCGACGAGTATGCCGCGTTCAACACGGGATTCATCGTCTATCACGACGACGTTGGCGACTATTCCACCAACGAGCCGATCATGGACGGTACCGCGAACCTGACCTACCTGTTCGCGGCACTGGCCGCGAAGTAGCCTGCCTTGCCAGAGCTGCCCGATGTAACCGTGTACGTCGAATGCATTGCATCGAAAATCACCGGGCGAAGGCTGGAGAAGCTTCGTATCGCGAATCCCTTTCTCGTCAGGTCGGTTGACCCACCGGTCTCTGAAGCAGTGGGCAAGTTCGTTCTCGACGTGCGGAGGATCGGCAAGCGCATAGCGATCGGCCTTCAGGATGACCTGTGGATGGTGATCCATCTGATGATCGCCGGGCGCTTTCGATGGATCGCCGCGGGGGCAAAGATTCCAGGCCGCCTGGGGCTCGCTGCCTTCGACTTCGAAAACGGGTCGCTGCTGCTCACTGAAGCGGGAACCACCCGACGTGCATCGCTGACTCTCGTTCGTGGCGAAGGGGCACTCGATGAGATCAATCGTGGTGGCGTGGAGCCGCTTGAAACCGACGTCGCCACGTTCACCGCGAAATTGACCGCCGAGAATCACACCCTCAAGCGCTCGCTTACCGATCCCCGGCTGTTCAGCGGTATCGGCAACGCATACTCTGATGAGATCCTGCATCGCGCTCGCCTTTCGCCGGTGAAGCATACGTCGAGGCTTACGCCCGAGGAAACAGCGCGACTGTTCGAGGCGACTCGCACCACGCTCATCGAATGGACGGACCGGCTGCGAAAGGAGGCGGGCGGCAACTTCCCGGGGAAAGTGACCGCATTCCATGACGGTATGTCGGTGCATGGCCGGTTCGGAAAGCCCTGCCCTGTATGCGGTACTCCGGTTCAGCGGATTCGCTATGCCAGCAATGAGACCAACTACTGCGCCCGGTGCCAGACGGACGGAAAGCTTCTCGCCGACAGAGCGCTGTCCCGCCTGCTCAAGCAGGATTGGCCGAAGTCGATCGACGAGCTCTAGCGCGCCCTCTTCATTGCCGTGACGGTGGCCGATATTCCCTCATCCGGCCACGACTCATAGCTCGAACCTCATCGTTGCGAGGGACTGGCCTCCATCGCATACCATCACTGTGCCGGTGATGAAGCGAGCGGCGTCGGAGCAGAGAAAGAGCGCCAGGTCCGCTATCTCGCGCTTCTCTGCGAATCTGCCGAGCGGAATCATGCTGGTGACATAGGCGCGCGCCTTGGGTGTGGGAGCGAGACGCTTCATTCCTTCCGTATCATCGACGGCACCTGGAGCGATGGAGTTTACTCTCACGCCCTGACCGCCCCACTCCAGGGCGAGTGTTTTCGTCAGCATGTCCACTCCCGCTTTGGCCGCGCAGACGTGCGCCTGCATCGGCATCGGGACGAAGGCCTGAGTCGCGGAGATGTTAATGATCGACGCGCCCGGTCTCCGCAGATGCTCGAAAGCCGCGCGACAGGTGTTGAACGTGCCCCGCAGGTCGATATCCACCACTGCCTTGAATCCGTTGGCCGACATGCCGAGTGCCGGCGCCGGAAAATTGCCGGCCGCTCCGCAGACGACCATGTCGATCTCTCCCAGTTTTTCGCGCGCTGCGCCGATGGCTCCGGCGAGTCCATCGTAGTCGCGGACGTCGGCGGAAAATCCCGCCGCTATCCCGCCTGACGCACCGATGGATGTAGCGGCGGCGTCGAGCTTGGCCTGCGTTCGACCAATAAGCGCCACCTTCGCTCCCTGCTCCGCGAAGCGCTCGGCGATCGCGAGATTGATCCCGCTGCCGCCGCCAGTGATGAGGGCAACCTTTCCGTTGAGAATTCCTTCCGAGAACACTCGATCCATCCACGCTCCAGTGGTGATGGTTTTCCGCTCATGTTCCAGGCGGTAGAATTCTACGCCTCCAACAACCGGGGTACCATGAAAGCTGTTCGGTCAGTGCTGATGAGTTTTTCTTTACTAACTGCAGTTGCTTGTACCGCGAACAGCGCAAATTCGGGCTCGAACGGCTCGGGATTGAGCGGCTCGAGTGCCTCCAGCGTTTCAACGCCTCAGGCATTGCTACAGGCTGACAAGGATTTCTTCGCCGCAACCGCGGCGCGCGGAATCGAGGGTTGGATGTCAGTCATGGCTCCCGATGCACTTCGCATCCAGTACAGAGGCGGAATGACGAAGGGATATGACGCCGTCCGAAAACTGGACGCGCCGCTGTTTGCCGATCCTGCCAGCCAGCTCGTGTGGTATCCCACCGAAAGCCATCTTTTCGGATCAGGAGTTGAGGGCGTGACGATCGGACTTTCCGCCGTGATGCAGAAACAGCCCGACGGAACGCAGGTCCCAGTGTACCGCGGCCGGTATATCACGACCTGGCGGCTCGATCGCCAGAGCAACCGGTGGCTCGTGACGATGGATACGGGATATCCTGACTCGACGGTCGTGCTGCCGGGACGCTAGCGCGCCTTTGGTCGTCTCGATCTTCGAACCGTAACTCGCTCTTCACCCGGCGAGAACAACCCTTCCGCGGCGGCGCCGGATATTCCCTCGACGGCGCCGCGCCTGAGTGATAACTCGACTCCATGATCCGTACCTTTCTCGTCGAGCAGCCCCGCGGATCTGAGCAGTTGAACGTGATGAGAGATCGTGGGCTTCGATACGCTGAAGATTCGCGCGAGTTCCACGGAGGTCATCGGCTTGCGCGCGATCATTGAAGCGATTGCGTACCGGGTCGTGTCTCCCAGCGCCCTGAAGGCGAGCGCTGGATCCGGTGTCGGCTCATCGGCAAGGAGAAGGTCGTGGTCGAGCAACGGAATGAAGAACCGCGTGCGGTTGACACTCGAGTAGGTAGCCCATAGCCCCGATCGGTTGAATGCTGACGGGATGATTTGAATACCAGCCACTGACCGGAACGACACTCGGTCACCGCCGCGCGTCGCTCCTACTGCGCCGCCACTGGCGGAGATCGGAAGTCTGACTGTTTCCGCGAAAGCCCCGAACCCTTTGTCGGCCAGCAGTTGCCTCCACCTCTTCGCCGTTCTCTGCATTTGGGGCTCCAGCTCGCTCCATGTCGCCTCGAATGCAGAATTCCAGAACGACCCGATTGCATCCACGACCTCGGCGCGATACGCGGCAGGGTCGTTGAGAATTCGAGTGACGGCCAACGCACTCGGGCTGTTCATTCTGAAAGGAAAAAGTCCCAGAAGAGAAAGTAGCCTTTGCCGCGTTGGCGCTTCACCGGCGACGGTCGCCGCGAGCCGGGTTTCGCCCTTGACGAGCTTATCGGCTGCCCCCGGAGCCTTGAACACCCCGCCGATGACAGCGCGCTGAAACCGATCGTCACTGAGTGCCCCAAGGTAATCCTGAATCTGCTCGACCCTGAGCGAATCGGGCGCGTCGCGGAGCGCATCCGCCAGCAGTGGCCAAAGTAGAGGAGATGGAGCAAGCGCGCGCAGCTCGCGGCGAAGCTTGGGACCAATACGCTGCTTCGTGTCGCCCGACCAGATTGCGAGTTGCGAGTCCTGCGCGCTCTCTAGGGCCTGGAGGGCGTAAAAAATCTCGAATCGAGGTCCCACGGTGACATTCACCATGGACTCAATGGATTTTGGAGGCAGTCGGTCTCCTTCGAACGAGGTAGTTAGATAACGGACTAACTCCCCGCACGCAATCCCTCGCTACCCGACTGCCGCTGTATTAGAAACCGCCCGTTCGTGGCGTCGATCCGAACCACTCCCGTCTTGCCGATGTCGCCTCCAAGAATTCCGTCGAGTGAGACAAATGTCGAATAAGCCGGAGCGAATACAAGAAGTTTTCGGAACACGAGTGGCTGCCCCGCCAGTGACAGGCGCATTTCGCTGATGAATCGACCACGCACCGTCTGCATCCCCGCGAGTCCCCCGACGAGTCGTCGCTCTCCGACGAAAGTGCGCACCTTCATCTTCGCCACCAGGGCATCAGTCGAATAGGTCTCCTGCGCCCCTGTGTCGAGGTTGAAATGAAGAGCGGTTCCCCTCGCCGTGACCAGACGCACGATCGGCGTTCCCACCCAGAACAGGTTTCTCAAAACAACCGCCGCCCTTTCATCCCGCACCGGTCGGGCAATGATCACTCTCCGGGCCACATAATCGATGGAGACGTCGAGACGGCTGATGACGTCGTAACCGATGATGCCGTCGATCTTCACCACCTCCGACGCGTTGCTTCCCAGCCGAACTTCCATCAAATCGCTGTCGACGATCATCGCCGTGGAGCTGGTGATCCGGATCCCGCCGATCTCGAGGCGGGCGATCGCCGCCGGCTGTGCCGCAACTCGTCCGGTCGCCGTCGCGATTTCCAGAGTATCGGAAATGAGAGGCACCATACCGGTCGCCGCTGCGACATTCGATGCCACGATCGACATGCTCGATCCGGTGTCGAGCCAGAAGAACCGCCGCTGTCCATTCAAGAGAATGGGAATCATCGGCGCGCCCGATGCTGACAGCGAAAGCGGAAGCACCACCGCCCGGCCCGGAAATGTCAATTTTCTTTCCGCAACGTCCTTGAAAGCATCCGCCCACGCTTCGACTTCCGCCCGGTCGCGCACTTCCGTAACCGGACCATCATTCCTTCTAGCGGGATTGAGCTCGGACAAAATCTTCCACTTGTCCTGGTACTGAAGCATCGCGGTGAGAAGGCGTCTCGACGCCGCGCGCACCACCGAATCGCTAGCGTTTGACCGAAGGCTGTCGAGTCGCAGCTCGGCCTCATCAGGCTGGCCCGACATTATCAGGTCGAGCGCGCCCGCGAACGCCCGCTCTGAATCGCTTACCGGCTGTCGCTCAGCATAGGCAGGTTCGAGATTCGACATCGCCTCCCAGAACGTTCGGCTCCGTTCCACCGGACGCTTCACACCAACCGAGACGCCGGGCGATTCTATCGTGACACTCGGCGGCACGTCCACGATCACCGGCTTGCGAGGTGAGCACGCCGTCGTTCCCGCGACTACCGTGGCGATTGTCGCGGCTGTTGCCGCGATCCGGATCGCTTTGCGCTGGATGGTCAGTGCTTTCTCGATGGAGTGGACCCGTTATTAATATGTTCAAGGGTACAACTACGCATTGAACAGGGATGACAATGGACGACAAGATCCGAAAGACGGACGAGGAATGGCGGAAGCAGCTTACACCTGAGCAGTTCCGCATTGCGCGGAAAAAGGGCACCGAGCCCGCGTTCACCGGGAAGTACAACGCATCGAAGGAGCCGGGCCAGTACAACTGTGTGTGCTGCGGAAACACGCTCTTCGATTCTGACGACAAGTTCGATTCCGGTACTGGATGGCCAAGCTTTACCCGGCCGGCGGGGGAAGGAAACGTGGCCACGGAAACCGATTCCACCTTTTTCATGAAGCGAACCGAGGTGCTTTGCAGCAGGTGCGATGCGCATCTTGGTCACGTCTTCGACGACGGTCCCGCGCCGACCGGTCTTCGCTATTGCATCAATTCAGCTTCCCTCGAGAAGGCCGAGAAGCTGCTGTAGCGACGGGGCTTTCATTTCCCGTGCGATCCACTGCGCTGACGGTGACGGCCTGCGGCATGACGGAGGCGGAGCCGCCGGCGAACATGTGCGAACGCTGGTGTCCGGGAAGAATCACCGTGGTCCAGTCAGCCCCGGCGCGGTAGCGAACGACCCACAGCCAGACCTTGTCCTCGCCGCGCGGTCTGAAATCGACGACTGCGGCACGCGTCGCACTGTCCCTGCGAAGAGTCGCGGAAGGCAGTCGCGGCGGAACCGCGTCGAGCCAGGGAGAAGGTGGTACGAGCGCGGGGCCTGAATAGGGTCCCGCCATCAGGCGTTCGACAAGACTGTCCCGGCTTTGCATCAATGCCTTCGCGCTGAAATGCACATTACCAGTCGCTCCCGGCTGCATGCGCGTGGCCGAAATCTGGTCGAGCAGCTCCTGAGCAGAGAACCCATTGGGCGGAGCCGCACCCACCCGGCTCGTGAAGTTACCGGGCCAGATATTGCGACCTTTCGTGTTTTGCGAGACCCACCACCGAAGCAATACCGGATAGCTCACGTCCTGCCGGCCGATGGGCCAGTAGAGCTGCGGAGTGAAATAATCCATCCACCCTTCGTTGATCCATTTCCTCGAGTCGGCATAAAGCTCGGTGTACGCGTCGAAACCTTTAATCTGTTCAGGAAACCCCGGACGCCACACACCGAATGGACTGATGCCGAACTTCACCCACCGCTTCGTTTTTTTTGTCGACTGATACAGCTCACGGATGAACGTGTCGACGTTGTTCCTGCGCCAGTCATCCCTGCCGAGTTTGCCACCGGAGCGTACGTATTGACCCCACGTCGAATCATCCGGAAACGCAATCACGTTTCCCGCCGAGTCTCGTTCCTTGTAGGGATAGAAGTAATCGTCGATGTGAATTCCATCCACGTCGTATCGCCTGACGACATCGGTGATGACACGCAGTGAATGTCGCCGTACCGCCGGGTCCCCGGGGTCGAGCCACAGATGCTTTCCATAGGTTCTGACAATCCCCGGCCGCGTGTTACTGATGTGCGTGGCGGCGATTTCGGACTTGGCAGACGGGTGCCGGGAGCGGTAGGGGTTGAACCACGCATGAAGCTCGAGGCCGCGCTTGTGTGATTCCTCTACCGCAAATGCAAGCGGATCATAGTAAGGCTCTGGCGGGCGGCCCATCTGGGACGTCAGGTATTCCGACCACGGCTCGAGCTTCGACTTGTATAGAGCGTCGGTACCGGGCCGAATCTGCAGAACGATCGCATTCATTCGCAGCGCGACCGCACGATTGAGGATCGCTATCAACTCGGCCTGCTGCTCCCAGCTATTGAGGCCAGGACGAGAGGGCCAGTCGATGTTCGACACAGTTGCAACCCAGATCGCGCGGAACTCACGTGCAACCGGGGGCGGCGATTCCGCTTGCGCTCCCAGGCTCAATGAACTACTCAGAAACAGAACGGCTGTGAATGCCTTCATGCGGGCGTGAATTTGAAGGGGAAGTTCGTCTGGCGGGAGGCCTAACATATTGCTTGACGCGCGCAGTCGGCACCGCCACAATTGCACTCCCATTCCCGAAATTTGCAACCAGGAGAATCAGGATGCCCCAGATCAATTATCTGCGAAAGCTGTCTCTCGCAGCGGTTGTTGTTGTCACCGCATGCGCGGTGAAGGAAGAGCCGGCCGTCACGGCAGGCGCCGATAGTTCGGCGGTCCCAGGCAGCGCGGCGGCCAGCCCGACCGCGAACGTCGTCACGATCAATGCTTCCGACTACAAGTTCGAAGCCCCTGAGCAGATTCCGGCAGGGCTTACAACGTTCAAGCTCGTGGACACCGGCAAGGAGCCTCATCACGCGACGTTGATAAAGCTCACCGAGGGAAAGACAGGCGCCGACCTTCAGGCCGCGATGAAAACCATGAAGCCCGGTACACCTCCCCCATCCTGGGTGGTTCTTGCCGGCGGCCCCAATGCCATCGCACCTGGTGGCGAAGCCAACGCGACGCTTGTGCTCGAGCCGGGTAATTACGCGCTCGTATGCTTCATCCCCGATCCGAAGGGAGTACCCCATTTCGCCCTCGGAATGGTGAAACCGCTCACCGTGACGGCGGCGGTGACCGGAACGGCTCCTGAACCGATACCCGATATCACGTTGAGGCTTTCGGACTACAAGTTCGACTGGTCAAAACCTCTGACCGCAGGGCTTCACACGATCCGCGTGGAGACACTGCCCGGGCAACCGCACGAGGTGACGCTCTTTCAACTCGCACCCGGCAAGTCGTTGAAGGATTTGATGGGATGGGTCGAGTCTGGAATGGGGGGCCCGCCGCCAGCCAAACCCGTCGGGGGGATTGCTGGTGTGGCTGCGGGAATTCCGTCGACATTCACGATCGACTTGAAGCCCGGCGATTATGCCGTCGTCTGCTTTCTCGAGGACCACAAGGACGGCAAACCCCATTTTGTGCACGGGATGACACAGACGATCAAGGTTACCTGAGCTGAACTGAGTGAAGAAAGAACCCGCGACCTTGGTCGCGGGTTCTTTCGTTAAGCTGGTCTCCCTGCTTCAGGAGACGAGCGGATCCCGCGAAAGCGTGAAATCGATCGCCGGCTGAACCGCCGCGGGGGCGACTGCCCTTTGCCGAATCTCACGCTGCGCAACCGTGACAACCGCTCCGCCAAACCAGAAATACAGGAAGGACAACACCGGAGCGTTGAACACGACTCCCGTCATGGCGTTGATCATCACTCCGATCGTTGTGAAGAGCACCACAGTGCCGAACATGCGCCGGTAATTGGTGCTGCCGTGTCTCGCGACTCTGAAGGCGGCTGTTCCAATCCCGACAAAGATCGCGACGTGGGCAATCAGACCCTGGATGCCAAGCTCCACCGCGTACTTGAGGTAGGCATTGTCAGCCGTCAGCGGATCGACGCCGAAACGCACTGCCGACTGGTCGGTAGTGCCAAGTCCATACCCCCACGGCCGGCTGAAGAAGGCATCGAAGCCCTTTCCCCAGTCTTCGAGGTGAGATGCGCTGCTTCCTGTCTGCCAGGTGAGAGTGTCCCAGACAAACCCTGGAAGTCCTGGTACAACGAGCAACGATGCAACAAGCGTCATTACTCCCACCACCACTCCGGCCACTGCCCATTCCGGCCGGCGCAGCATCAGGACGACGAGAAAAAGCTGAATGGCGCAGACGATGATCGTCATTCGCGTAATGCTGAGCAGCAACCCCATCCAGATGATCGCGTATTCCAGCTTCATGCTGAAGCTGCGGCGCTGGACCGCGCCGAATACCCAGGCAGTTGCAGCCGGGAGGATGATGAGGAATGGAACCGCGAACCCCTGGCTCGACAGAAAGATGGATCCGGCGCGCTGCATCTCGACGTTGCCGATGCGGGTCCAGTAGTTCATCGGCAGTCCGTACTCGTTGCCGGCGGTGAAGGCACTGACGTTGAGAAAGTCCTGGAAGTACGAAGCGACGCCCAGCACCACCAGCATCTCCGGAGTGACAAGCAGCCATTCCACGATGGCGATCGCACTGATCAGAACCGCCAGGATGTAGAGCCGCCTCAGCGTATCGGGATCGTCGGCGATCTCGGGACTCGCCCTGCCGATGAAATAGAGCAGAAGAAAAAATGCGATGTCCCTTATTCCGTAAAGCTCGGTGCCCGCCGGGAGCTCGATGCGAAGCCATGCTTCCCCGCCTATGAGAAAACCAAAGGCAATCAGACAGAGCCCGCCCACAGCGAGATCGACCCATGACACTTTGACCCTGGGACCTTTGCCGAGAACCGCCCGCACGACTACCAGTCCTGTGAGCAGCAGCACTACGCCTTCTTTCCATGCCGCGAACACCCTGACGCCGGATGCGGAGAACCCAAGGCCGCCAAACAGTACGGCGACAAGCAGGCTGTGGAACGGTAGCCCCCACGAAAAGAGCGGCAGGGCGAATCCGCTGAAGAACGTCTTTCGGGGAAGTGTGGGTTCGTTCAGGGGCCGCGTGGCTTCGTTCATTTGCGCCGTAAGGTATGCCTCGCCGCTGTCCGCGCGCGACAGTCCACGCGGATTCCGGGTCTTCAATTAGCGGCTAAGGCGTACCCTCAGGACGCGGTGGTGCTCCCCCCTTGACGGGCAGAAGGGACCCGGCTAAGACCTCATCGTACTCGTTTGAAGGCGACACCCTGCATATCGATGGACTGCGCCGGACCTTCTCCCTGAAACGAAAACGTCACTACTGTTCCAGAACCGGCAGTTTCGATTCGCAATTGTCCTTTCGCGGCATCGAATATCTCCGCCGGCCCGTGTAGTGCGCCCCAGCGAAAATCAAGGCGGCCGGCGCGTGCCGTGAACGTGAGCTTTCCGAACGACGGCTCCTCGTAGACGCCTGCAAAGTCGGTGATTGGCCGACTCAAGGGTTGCCGTTGCCGCGCAGCGCGGGTCGAATCCTGAACCGCGACGTTTCTTCGCGAATCCGCAAAACGCTTCCGAAGCTCGTCCATCCGCTGTTCAGTACGCTGCCGCGCATCGGGCCGACCGGCTTCGAGATCATAGGCGAACGCGGCAACTATATCCGTCAGTGCCGACAGTCCGCCTGACGACATCACCACCACGCCAATACGTCGGGCCGGCAGGAACGAGAGGTGCGACCGTGTCGTGTGATAGCTCCCGAACCGGCTGACCATTCGCTCGCCTTCGTACATACCGATGTCCCAGCCAGCGCCCCAGCCTTCGCGGTCGAAGAACGCGAACCGCTTCGCCTGATCGCGTGTCTGCTTTGCGATGAGCCGATGACTGAGCGCCACAGCTTCCGCGGGAAATACCCGCTTGCCGTCGATCATTCCGCTGTCGGCTTGCACGATTGTCCATCGGGCGAGATCACGCAGGGTCGACAGATGCCCGCCAGCGGAATTCATTGTCGCGTCGGTCTTGAAGAACGGCTCGGTGATGTAACTCCCGTCCGCCCGAAATCGATGCGGCTTGGCGATACGCTTGGGGTCGAGGCCGGAGACACGCGCGTATGTGTCCCGCATGCCGGCGGGCATATACACCTTCTGTTCGAGGAACCGCTTCCAACCCTCCGGCCTGTTGGCGTCGATCACCATCGCCGCCACGTTGTAGCCGAAGTTGCCATAAACGAGATCGCTGGTTGGCGCCTGGCCCGCGAGCGCGATCAGTTCAGGCCAGCGAGCTTCCGGGATCTCCCCGGTGAACGCGGCGGTTTGAACTACGGCATTGTCATTCACCCGATGCGTATGCGACAGAAAATGCGCGAGAGTCAGCGACTCGGCGCGCACTGCAGGATTCCACCGCGCCTTGGGCAGCAGGGTGGTGATAGGCGCATCCATTTTGATTGCTCCCTGATGGGCGAGGAGAGCCACGCCGAATCCGGTCAATGACTTGCTGGTGGATGCGACGTACCACAGCGTGTGGTCATCGGCCGCCACCCCTGCCGTCACATCGGCTTTGCCGTGCGACTTCATATAGATGATTCGGCCGTCCATGATGACGGCAACACCGAGCGCGGGCACAAGTCCATCGGCGACCGAACGCGCCGCGAGCGAGTCGACAGCGTGCGCAATGGATGCAGGTTGGGGGCGAGGGCCCTGAGCTGAGGTCAGGGACAGGGGAAACAATATGAGGCCGAGCGCAATTCGCGCCAACGAATCGAGCATGAGACTACTCCGTCGGTGGTGAGACCCATTCAGTATTCAAGCCGCCGCCGGACACGCCGTGAACACCGCGAGAAGATCGATCAGGTCGGGATCATCGGATGCGAAAGCGCGTTCGCCACTTCTGCCGCGTTCCACGAGCCGCAGGAATGGATTGGCAACCCTGCCATCATGCGTCCATCGCCAGCCGGGACTCCGTGACGGATCATCTATCAGTGCCCCGATTGTTCCGGCCGGGAGGATGAGCCGCGCCAGCTTCGCACCGGCTGAGCCGAAGTCGTCAGAGTGGACTACTCCTGAATCCTTGGCGACCACACTCAACGCACCAGCGTACTCCGTAACACCACCGACAGTCTCCGCGACACGGCCGCCGAGTACCATGCTCAGATGGAGCTCGCCGTGCATGTGCGGGCGATGCCGGGTGCCGGGCCGGTAGCCGTCGGCATGGAACGCGAGGGTAGTCTTCATTCAGCCCTCTACGCGTTGGAGAACCTGGAGGTTCCGCGCCAGTTGTTGCTGGCGTCGTTGGCAATTGACGTATGTAGAGGCGCCGGTCGGAATCGAACCGACGAATAGCAGATTTGCAGTCTGCCGCCTTACCACTTGGCCACGGCGCCGGGCAACGCAAGTTACCCGCGTCGGCATTCGGTCTCAAGCGCGCATTTTGCACTGCCGCGCTCTATGGCAACGAAGAAAACGGCGCACTCCGGAACCTTGACTTCTTCAGGTCCGGAGCGATGTCGCAGAAAATTCCTGCGCGCCTTTCCAAAGGCGTTCGCGGATCCGAAGTACATCGACTGGGAGCGCGGCTACAAGTGGGAAGCCCATGAGCGATGGACCGATCTTCTGGGTGAAGCGAAGCTGCGGTCGCTGCTGAAAGCCGGCAAGCACGCTGATGTCGCCCGCCACGCGGTGATGATCGAGTCGCGCACCAATCTCCTCTTTTCGTTCGAGAAAATGGCGCTCCGGGACGCGGTGAAGCCGCCTGCCGGTGCGCGCGCTTTCGCTGAAGGACTTTGCAGCTTTCTGCACGGCAGCGGGGACGACGAAACCCGTTTCGAACGGTGGCGTGACGTTGTGGCTGAGCTCCCTCGCCGCCAGACCCGTGTCCTCACCTGGCCCGTTCTCACTGTCTTCGGCTTCATAGCACAGCCGGAGCTGCACGTCTTCCTCAAGCCGATGGTGACCCGAAGAGCTGCTGAAAAGTACGGGTTCGATTTCGTCTATCGGTCCCAACCCGATTGGGAGACTTACGAGAGTTTTCATTCTTTCGCCGCAACTGTCAGCCGGGATCAGCGCGACCTGCGTCCGCGCGACATGATCGACATTCAGTCTTTCATCTGGGTGCAGGGCTCCGACGAGTACTAGGGGAATCGACTGTCCCAACCCATCCGCAGCGAAGCTGCCCCACGCAACTGCACGAGTACGTTCGCGTACCTCACTCCGTTCCACACCGAATCCCGAACGAGGTATCCCGATGATGTCCCGAGAAGCAGCCTGCCCGATCCCGCGCCGGAACGCTGATGCACGTGCACCTCGGAGACAGTGTTCGCAAAGCCCCACACGTTCACCGAGACGGAGACCTGATTCTGTCCTCCTGCACCTCTGTATTCGTC
>JALYOO010000439.1 GCA_030856845.1 Gemmatimonadota bacterium | reverse complement strand
TTATCAAGCTCACCACTCTCAACGGGAATGTCGAGTTGAGGAAGAGTCGCTAGGGGCTAGCTGTTAGCTATTAGCAAATCGCAGATCGCAAATCGCTATTCGCTATTCGCTATTCGCTATTGGGCAGAGATTCCCCCCGTAGCCGCAAATCCAATCTCTGCCTGGTGCCGTATGAGGTGTGTCAACAACAACAACACACCTCATAAAAAGGAATCAGAGACAGATGAAGAAATTTCTCTCAGCGGCGATTGTCGTCGCCGCGATCGCCGGTAACGCTGGAAGGGCGGAAGGTCAGAACGTGATGGTCGGCGGACAGGCGATGTACCCGACGAAGGACATCGTCGACAACGCCGTCAACTCGGCGGATCACACGACTCTCGTCGCGGCGGTAAAAGCGGCTGGTCTCGTAGAGACTCTCAAGGGCAGCGGACCGTACACAGTGTTCGCGCCAGTCAACGACGCGTTCGAGAATCTTCCCGAAGGAACCGTGGCAACCCTGCTCAAGGTGGAGAACAAGCCGGCGTTGACGAAGGTGCTGACGTACCACGTGGTTCCCGGCCGGCTCGACGCGGCCGCACTCGAGAAGCTCATCAAGAAGGGAAATGGACGCGCCATGCTGAAGACGGCCAGCGGCGGAACTCTCACGGCTTCGATGAACGGCGGCCGCAACATCGTCGTGATGGACGAAAGCGGTGGAACCTCGCGTATCTCGACGTACAATGTCTACCAGTCGAACGGCGTCATTCACGTCCTCGACCGGGTGCTGCTGCCGAAGATGTAAGCTGGGGCCCGTACCATCTTTCACTGCCGGCCCTGCTCACGCGGGGCCGGTTTTGTTTCGCGCTGGCCCGCGCCGTGCGCATATGTCAGCAACATTTGCACGAGGGTGACGCATCAACAGGATCAATCGCGAAGACGTTCGCCACAATTTCGAGGAGAACCGGTTTGAAGCGGACGTGAACGGCCAGCTCGCAATGGCGGAGTATGTTCGAACCGGTGATACCATCCGCTTCGTGCATACGGAGGTACCGGAAGAATTTCAGGGACAGGGCATCGGTGAAACACTCGCCGGTGTGGCGCTCGATTACGCCCGCGCGGAGAATCTGCGCGTCGTACCGATGTGCCAGTTCATCGATGCCTACATGCGGCGCCATCCCGATTACGAGCCACTTCGCCGGGACGTTGAGGCGAGGGAGTGATCCGATAGAGGCATTCAAGGATCACTTCTCGCCCCGCGCATCGCTGTACGCACGGTACCGGCCGCACTACCCGGGTGAGCTGTTCGAGTACATCGCATCGCTCGCGCCGTCTCGTCGCCTTGCGTGGGATTGTGCCACAGGCAGCGGGCAGGCCGCAGTTCCCCTTGCCGGGCTGTTCGACAAAGTCGTTGCAACAGACGCCAGTGAGAGCCAGATCCGTAACGCGGATCCCGATCCACGTATCGAGTATCGCGTGGCTACCGCCTACGCCACGGGACTCGGCGAGGCGTCGGTGGACGTCGTTACTGTTGCGCAGGCCCTCCACTGGTTCGACGTCGACAGATTCTACAGTGAAGCCAGACGGGTTCTCGCGAGAGAAGGAGTGCTGGCCATCTGGGGCTATGGCGATCCGACGATCGACGATCCTGTGCTGAATGAAATCGTGCGGCGGTACAATCGCGGGACGCTCGAAGAGTACTGGCATCCGGAGCGCGACGTCGTTCTCGCTGGATATACGGGAATCCCGTTTCCATTCAGAGAGGTCACCACGCCCGCCTTCACGCTGGAGTGCCAATGGTCGCTTCCCGATCTGGCCGGCTATCTGCGCACGTGGTCAGCCACCGCCGAATACATGACGAGGCACGGGCGCGACCCGGTGATCGAGGTAGAGCAGGCGCTGGCGCGGGAGTGGGGAAATCCCGAAACGGCCAGGCTGGTGACCTGGCCGTTGAGCATGAGAGCGGGTTACGCGGAGTAACGCGCGTTCTCGAATGAGGTTTTTGGCGCGCGGGATGTCACCGCATCAAGGGTCG
>JALYOO010000431.1 GCA_030856845.1 Gemmatimonadota bacterium | reverse complement strand
GTCATCGTTTCGGCGTAGGCGGCGATTCGCTGCCGGTGAAACGCAGGCTGCGCCAACCGCCTCTGCCGAAGGTGGAAGTCACCCTCGCTTGTCAGCAGACCATTGCCGAGCAGACGCTTCGCCCGCTCGAGTCCACGGCTCTTGTGAAAGTTCTTCTGGTTCGTGACGAGCACATCGCGAATGAGGTCGGGATGACTGAACAGGTAGAGTCGCTGAGGCCCGATCCTGTAGTGCGCGATGTCGCGGTGCTCGTTCGCCATTCCGATCAGGGCGCCGAGTGGATTGCTGGCGATCTCGACGAGGAATTGCCCGGGGTATCGCGGGCGCGGCCCGGCGGGGAATCCACCGCTCTCGGGCCGCGGCGAGCGACTGAATCGCGCAGGCCGGACAGGAATTACGCGATGCTGCGAAACGGCTTCATTCACGGCCGGAGGGGAGGGACGGGCTGGAGAATCTACAGAACGCTCGGGCATCGCATGCTCCGGAATCCCCACCAATCCAAGGAAGCACGATGGCAGGGCATGGAAGCTGCATTGTATACAATGCCCCAACAGGAGAATCGACGACCACTTCCGGCGTTGACCTCCTCCCTTCGAAAAAGGCTATCCGTTCGCGAGACCGGTGTGCAATGCCCGATGGTCTCCCGAAGAACATTGGCTGCCGAAAAGGGAACGAGGCCGGCTCGCATCGCCGGCAACTGTATTTCCCTTGAGGAAACAATGCACTCCAGATTCGCAGTCCGCTCCATTCTAGCCCTGGCCGCGCCGGCACTCGCCGGATTCGCCATCCTCGCCTGCAGCGAGGGCAGCACCGCTTCGTCCGTCGCCGGACCGAAGACTGACGTTACCACCGCCGGCACCTTCGTGACTGGCTCGCAGGTTGACGTCTGCATCGCCGCCGGCAGTCCGGCCGGAACATACACCCTCACCACCACCGCGATGCAGCCCGCAGGCGGGTCAGGAGCAGTCAACAACGGCGGTACAGTGATGGTTACGCCAGGCAATTGCGCCACAGTATTCGATCGTACCGCGCCGGCGGTCGTTGGCCCGCCCCCCAGCGATCCACAGACACGTGTCACGACAACGGTAACCGCTCCCAGTGGTGCTGTTATCTCCGATGTCGATTGCATTCTTGATCCCGGCACTAGTACACCGGTTGATTGCACCGAGGCGGAAGGAGGCCCGGTAGAGGTGATCGTGTTCGCGAATGCGTTTCACGGAACCGAGGTGACCTTCACGTTCACACAACAGGTCGTCCCGCAACCGACCAGCGGATGCACGGTGACGCGCGGATTCATCAGGAACCAGCTCGACCTTCTCACTAACGGCATCGGCAACGACATCACTCCTTCGCTGATCGTGATCGCCGGCGTCCCACAGACCAACGCCTCGATCCTGGAAGCGCTCAGCACACCGGGCAAGGGCGATCCCCTGGTTCAGCTGAGGGCGCAGCTCATCACGGCGCTGGCCAACATCCAGCTTGGTGCGACCACCAATCCAGCGGTCGACGCTGCGATCGCCAGCGCTCAGAATCTTCTGGCGACCAACAGCACGGACAGGACTGCAATCGGCGCTGCCACCACCACGCTGACCAGCTTCAATGAAGGAACGGCCGGGAACGGCGCATCCGATCATTGCACTGACGAGGAAGAAGCGATTCTGAAGGACAAGGCTTCGGCGTAACAGCGCGCCGGGGAAAAAGGGGCTCCCGATCGGGAGCCCCTTTGACGTTAAGTCCTGACGCAGAGGGTGGACGGCATGTTAAGATTTCGCTCTTCCCTCTTCCACCGTTACACAGCGACAACATGCCGAAGTCATCAGCAACCAGTCGATTCCTACTCTGTTCCACTGTTGTCGTCGCACTTCTGACAGCATCTCGATCGACTGCTTCTGCTCAGCGCTCGGGTAAGGCGACCGAAAAGTCAGCGCCGAAAACAGCGTTTAACGCCGCGACCTACGACTCGATGATGCTGAGCGAGTTCGCCTGGCGGCCAATCGGGCCCGCCGTTACCAGCGGACGAGTAGTGGATCTCGCGGTTGCCGAAGGTCCCGAGTCGAGCGTCGGCGACCGGCTCGGCAGACTGATGTACGCCGCGGCTGCTTCCGGCGGAGTGTGGAAATCGATCAACGCAGGAACCACCTGGGAGCCGGTGTTCGACAGGCAGAACACATCCTCCATCGGTGACATAGCACTTGCACCGACGAACCCGGAGATCGTGTGGGTCGGTACGGGGGAGTCGAACAATCAGCGCAGCTCCTCGTGGGGCGACGGCGTGTACAAGTCAGAGAACGGCGGCCGCACATGGCAGAACATGGGGCTCAGAACATCGCAGCACATCGGCCGCATCATAGTGCATCCGTCCAATGCGAACATCGTTTTCGTGGCCGCCGTCGGCCCCCTGTGGACGTCGGGCGGAGAGAGAGGGCTGTTCAAGACGACAGATGGAGGAAAGACCTGGCGAAACGTGCTCAGGATCAACGAGCACACGGGCGTGACGGATGTCATCATGGATCCGACGGAGCCCAACACCATTTACGCCGCTTCGTTTCAGCGCCAGCGAAAAGCCTACAGTTTCGTTGGAGGCGGCCCGGGAAGCGCAATTCACAAATCCATCGACGGCGGCGAGTCGTGGACTAAGCTCACCGAAGGATTGCCGACGGGAGATATCGGGCGAATCGGGCTCGACGTGAGCCGCTCCCAGCCGCGCACGGTCTACGCGACGATGGAGACGAAACAGGCAGACATCTATCGGTCGGATGATTACGGCGCGAGCTGGCGGAAGACCGGCACCGGCTCGTCGTTTCCCTGGTACATGGGGCAGATCCGCGTCGATCCCCGCAACGCCGACCGCATCTACTTTCTCGGCGTTCCGCTGCAGGCATCCGACGACGGCGGCAAGACGATGAAAAACATCATGACGTCCACGCATGTCGACCATCACGCGCTGTGGATCGATCCGACCGACCCAAATCATTTCGTACTCGGCAACGATGGCGGCGTGTACATCACACACGATCGAGGCGAAACGGCGGATTTCGTGTCGAACCTTCCGATCGCGCAGTACTACGCGATCGGTCTCGACATGCGAACTCCGTTCTACTACGTGTACGGCGGACTGCAGGACAACAACAGCCTTGCCGGTCCGAGCCAGACGCGAAATCGTCAGGGCATCACCAATCACGACTGGTACTTCACCGTTGGCGGTGACGGCTTCTACTCCGCCGTCGATCCTACTGACCCGAACGTCGTCTACTCCGAGTACCAGAACGGGGGCATCGTTCGCTACGACGTGAAGACTGGCGAGCAGAAGAGCATCAAGCCGCAGCCGAAGTTCGGACAGCAGGATCTGCGCTGGAACTGGAGTGCACCACTTCTCATTTCACCCCACGATCACAAGACGCTTTATTTCGGGGCGAACTATCTCTTCCGCAGCCCCAGTCGCGGCGACAGCTGGGAAACTCTCGGGCCAGACCTTACGCGCCAGGTGGACCGCGACAAACTGCCGCTGATGGGAAAGCTCTGGACGAAAGACGCCGTCGCGCGACACCAGGGTGTAGCCGACTACGGCAACATCAGCACTGTGGACGAGTCACCGATCCGAAAGGGATTGCTGTACGTCGGCACCGATGACGGGCTCGTGCAGGTGTCGAGGGATGGCGGCGCGACGTGGAGCCGCATCCAGAAGTTCCCCGGGGTCCCTGACCAGACTTACGTCAGTCGCGTCGTCGCGTCCGCGCACAGCGAGGGCACGGTGTACGTGACACTGGATGGCCATCGCAGCAATGACTTCAAGGCGTACGCGTTCCGCAGCACCGACTACGGAAAAACGTGGACGTCGATCGCCGGCAACCTTCCGGCGAATTCATCGCTTCAGGTGATTCGCGAACATCCGCGTGCGGCCGGACTGCTGTTCGTAGGGAACGAGATCGGTGCGTACTACTCATCCAACAGCGGGCGCACATGGTCGCGGCTCCAATACAATCTTCCAACCGTGCCGGTGCATGACATCCAGATCCACCCGCGTGACAACGACCTGGTGATCGGCACCCACGGCCGCGGCATCTACATTATCGACGACATCACTCCCCTCGAGCGATTGGCTGAGGCCGAGCGCAGCGCGATGGTGCATCTCTTTCCGGTGAAGTCGACGACTTTGTTCAATTACAACGGCTCGATTCCCGGGGGC
>JALYOO010000382.1 GCA_030856845.1 Gemmatimonadota bacterium | reverse complement strand
CGCGAGCAGATCGCGGGATACCTCGCGGCGATGGACCAGCCCACGATCGACGGGTTCAACACCTACTGCGTGAGCAAGCTCGCGACTCGGGAGAGAATGAAGGTTGTTCTCTCCGGCCTCGGCGGCGACGAGTTGTTTGCGGGCTACGACTCCTTCCGGCGAGTGCCGGAGTTTCTTGGACTCTATCGCTCGCTCGGCGCCTTGAGGCCATTCGTTGGCAGGGCTCTTCAGAGCTCCACCCACGGCTCACGGTGGCGCCGGCTAGGCGGCTTCGTGAAGGGAAGAGGCGGTCCGCTCGCCGCCTATCACGCGCAGCGCGGAATCTTCACCGAAGCAGAAGCAAGGGAGCTGGCTCGCTCGCTGACGGGGTTCGACCCCGGTCCGCTGGACTGGACGACGGAACCGTTGCCGCCTGATCCGGCGGACATCGTCAGCCATCTCGAGCTCACTCGCTACATGCGCAATCAGCTGCTGCGTGACAGCGATGTGTTCGGCATGGCGCATGGCCTCGAGCTGAGAGTGCCGTTCGTCGATGCCCGGTTGTTCGGCGCCCTGTCCAACATCCCCGCGCCGGTGCGCCTGCGACCCGGAAAAAAACTTCTCATCGAGGCCGTGCCGGAGATTCCCGAATGGGTGCGCCGTCAACCCAAGCGCGGATTCAGATTCCCGTTCGAAGAGTGGATGCAGGGGAGCTTCGGCAACATTCTCGACTCGGCGGACAAGGCAACGGTTGTTCCTCTGGTCACGTGGTACCGCAGATGGGCTCTCGCCGCGGTTCTGTTGAAACGAGAAGACGCCGGCGGAGATACCCCGAGCATAGCTGACGAGCGCGGCCGCTCAGTCAGAAGGGTCTTGCGTACCGCTTCATGAGTGCGCGCGCGTGCGCATTGTGCAGGGTGTCCACGCGCCCGGTGCTGTCAGGCGCCGACAAACCGCCGGCCCGTCCGTAGGCCTGCGAGAAATCGTCTCCCGACAGAGTTATCCGTGACGTATACGCCAGAGCAGCCTCGTACGGCCAGATGAAGAGCAGCGCGAGGAACGACCCCAGATACACCCCGGCCGGCGTTCGGGGGAGTCGAACGCGCAGCCCCGCCAACACAACCAGGGTCGCACCGATTCCGAGCGCCATGAACCCGACCCGATACATGCGGAACCGCGAGTACGGAAGGTTCGACACCAGCTCGCCAATGACGACCATCATCCCGCGCAAATGATCGAACACCTGGAGGAACCTGAGACTTCCCTCCGATGCGTACTTGAGAAACGAGTCGCGCAACCACCAGCAGTGCGGCGGCAGCGAGTGACTTGCCCAGTCGGGTCATTAGGCCGGGCTCCCCTTTCCGATATGCCCGGGAGAAACAGGCCCACACCAGAGGGCGGGGACCAGCGCGAATCCTACCAGCCGCGTAGTGATTGCAATCGCCGTCAGAACGATCGCCATCAACAGCAGCTGAAGCCGCTTCGCTCCGTCGAAATCGTCCGCTGCCGTCATTACGGCAAGGGCAAGAAGAGAGACGCCGAAGAACATCGGCTCCGGAAGCGGCATCGCGATACTTCGAACGACCGGAACCGCGAGGAGGGCGATCGCAACGGTCCATCGGCGTCGCGCCTCGTGCCTCGATCCCAGCATGTGCCACACCGAGGCGAGACCTGTAGCCAGGAACAAGCAATTCGACAGCACGAGAGAAATCGAAGACGCGATCCCGAAACGATCGAGCAGGGAAGCGTAAGCCGGATATCCAAGCGGCAAGCCAGTTTCGGGGCGCGCTGTACCTTCCACCAGGCTGACGGTGATATCCAGATACGCGACGGAGTCATTGTCGAGCCTGAGAGGAGTGATTGTCTGCAGGAGATAGAGCGCTGCAAGACCAAAAAGCGCGACCCAGAATATCGTCGCGCGGATATTCCGAGTCTGAGGCTCGGTTGCCGCGTGCGTCACGACTCGACGGGAGGCTGCGGACTCACTGAGTGACAGCGGCAGCCTTCTTCGCGATGTCGGGGAAGAACGCATCCCTGAAGCGATCCACGAACTGCGGAGGCATGTTGCCGATCCACATGTGCTCGATCTTCCCGGATTTTATCACGACAGCGGTTGGCACGGCCCGCGTGAGACGGCCCATCAGTGACTGAGAGACAGTGGCGACCGGGAATCTGATATCCTGCGCGGCGATATATGCATTTACCTCGTCAGTGGGCGCTGAGATCACACCTACAACCCGGGGAAGCTCGGGGGACTGAATGATTGCATTCGCTACGCGCACGAACTGCGAGCAGTAGGGGCAGTTGGGTCCCAGAAACGCAACCAGCATCTCGCCATCGATCGCCGATGTCGCTCCGTCCGCCCATGAATGCCGCCAGCGTCGGCCAATCTTCAGCGGGCTCGTATCGAACATCAACTTACCTGTCCTCTTCTCGTGCCTCTGGGCGGCCTCGGCCAGAGTCGCTATGCCTATGGCGCCAACGAGAACGAGGCCGATCTGCCACAGCTGGATATTCAGGGTGGGACGGTTGGTTGTCCATGCGGCGATGACCAGCAGCGCAAAGGCTGCGTTGAGCGCGATGCTCTGCGTGATGGACGGCTGTACGTACCCGCCATAACACCCGCAGTCCTTGGCTTTGCCGCTGCGTACACCCCACCAGCTGATCGACGTCAGCACGACGAGAAGCACAACGGTCGCCGGATACAGG
>JALYOO010000372.1 GCA_030856845.1 Gemmatimonadota bacterium | reverse complement strand
TCTCATCGAGTCCCTGTGATGGATCGAGCAGTCGCCCGCCGCGGAACATGAGTGGTCCAGGCCTCACCATCAGCGCGACGCTCCCTTGGCCGCTTCTGCCAGCTCGGGCCGCCCCCCGGCGAGCAGGTACAGTACCGCCATTCGCACGGCCACTCCGTTGGTCACCTGATTCAGTATGACGCTGTGCGGGCCGTCGGCAACGTCCGAATCGATCTCGACACCCCGGTTCATCGGACCCGGATGCAGAATCAGAATGTCGCGCGGAGCGCGATCGAGCCGTTCGCGCGTTACGCCGAACACCCTGTTGTATTCCCGGCTGGACGGAATGTATCCGGCGGTCATTCTTTCGAGTTGAAGTCGAAGAACGTTCAGCGCATCGGCCCAGTCGATCGCTTCCTCGATCCGCTCGAACACGATGACGCCGAACTCCTCGATGGCGTTCGGAAGCAACGAGCGCGGGCCGCACACGGCTACTTCAGCGCCGAGCCGCTGAAGCCCCCAGATGTTCGATCGCGCAACGCGGGAGTGTAGCACATCGCCGCAGATGCACACTCGCCGCCCGGAAATGTCGCCGAGGTGGTCGCGAAGGGTGAGCAGGTCGAGTAGACCCTGGGTGGGGTGCTCGTGCATCCCATCGCCGGCGTTGATCACGTTCGACTCGATGCGATCCGCAAGGAACTGCGCAGCCCCGGATGCGCCGTGACGGATGACAACCATGTCGATGCGCATTGCCTCGAGATTTCTCGCGGTGTCCACGAGCGTCTCGCCTTTCTGCACGCTCGAGCCGGTCGAAGCGACATTGACAGTATCGGCGGAGAGTCTCTTCTCGGCGAACTCGAAGGAGATGCGCGTACGCGTCGAGCTTTCGAAAAAGAGATTGACGATTGTCGAACCCCGCAGAGCCGGCACCTTCTTTATTGCCCGCTCGCTGATCTCCTTGAACGGCTCGGCCGTATCCAGCACGAGGCGGATCTGATCCCCGGACAGCGCTTCTAGCCCAAGGAGATCCTTGCCCAGTGCGCTCGTCATGCCGCTGTATTCGCAGCTGCGGGGACAACTACAACCGCTGTCTTTCCATCCAGCTCATCGACCAGAACGTCGACGCGATCAGCCCTTTCGACAGCTATCCGCTTTCCTACGATGTCAGGCTGAATCGGCAGCTCGCGGCCACCACGATCGATGAGGACGGCAAGGGCGATGTGAGCCGGACGACCGAAATCCGCGAGCTCATCCAGCGCCGCACGCACAGTCCTGCCGGTGTAGAGCACGTCGTCCACGATGACCACATTTCTTCCATCGATACCCCATGGAAGATCGGTCGGGCCGACGACCGGCCGCGGGCCGATTGTCTGGAGATCGTCGCGGTAGAGCGTGATATCGAGCGACCCTTCGAGGACCTTCGCGTTGTCGCTTTCCTCGATGAGAGCTACCAGGCGGTGCGCCAGCTGAACTCCCCTTCGCTGAATGCCGACTACGACGAGATTTTCTGTGCCATCGTTCAGCTCGATGATCTCGTCCGCCATCCTCCTCAGCGTGCGCTCCACTGCGGCGGCGGAGAGGATCGTTTTCTGTTCGCTCAGTCGGGTTGGCATTCGGGGGACAATATACTGGAACCACTGCCGCGGGCGTTCGTATGGCGCTAGCCCAGGGTCACTCCGGCGCGTTCCTCGATGATCTTGATGGCTTCGACATGATCCGCCTCATCACCGAGGAGATTGTGAGCCTCACGGAACAGGCGGGCGGCAAGGTCGATGAACGGAGCCGGCGCATTAGCTTGTGCAGCGATATCTGCTGCGATGGAGACATCCTTGTCGAGCAACGCGACGCGAAAAGTTCGCGGATACGCTCTTCCAATAACTCTTTCAGGGAAAAGCTTCTCGGACGCGTTCGACCGCCCGCTCGAACCATTGATCACCTCGAGAGCCGTCGCCGTTTCGACTCCGAGCCGGGCGAGCGCCGCCAGACACTCTCCCGCGGACCAGATGTGTATCGCCAGCAGCGCCTGGTTCATCGCTTTCACGGCGTGGCCGGTGCCCACCTCGCCGCAGCGAACGATCTTCCCCGCAAACGCGGACAGCACCGGCCGTACCCGCCCGATCGATTGCTCACTCCCTCCGCACATCACGGTCAGAGACCCGGCCACGGCACCCTTCACTCCGCCGCTGACGGGAGCATCGACGAAGTCTATATCCCGGTCGCGCAGCATCGCCGCGATGTCCCGCGATGAAGCGGGATCTCCAGACGTACAATCCACCAGTGCAGCTCCAGCCTTCAACTCCGAAAGCAATCCTCCGTTTCCCGCGACAAGGTCTCTCACCTCCCGTGACGACGGCAAGCAGGTAATGACGACGTCGGCAGAACGCACTGCGTCGGCGGCGCTCGGTGCCGCTTCGACCGCATACCGGCGGGCGAACTCGGTCGCCTTTTCAGTGGTTCGATTCCATACGGTCAGCCTGAAAGGTGGCCTCGCGAGGTGGGACGCCATCGGCTCACCAATCGCTCCCAGTCCGAGAAAGGCGACACGCATCAGCGGCCCGCCCTCGTAGCATGCGCATAGACGATGCGCGACAGATCGGCGATGAGGCGGCTCGATTCGGCGGACTGCCGAACTCCTCGAGTCAGCACGACCAGCACATACGGGTTCTCATTCTCCCGATAAACTATGGCCGCGTCGTGCGACACCGCCGTTATCTCGCCGGTCTTATGCGCCACGCGCGTCCCGGGAGGCAGCCCTGCGGGAATCTTCTCGTTGAATTCCTGCGCGAGCAGTATCTCTCGCATCACTGCCGAACTTCGGGGGGAGAGCGCACGGCCGCTCTCGATGGCGAGCAGCAGCGCCGCGAGGTCGCCCGATGTCGTCGTGTTGATGAGACCCCGGTCGAATGCCTTCTGATCTTCCACTCCGCGCAGAACGAGCATCCGGGAGGCTCCGAGTGAGCGCGCCATCGCGGTCACGTTCGTCGCACCCACGAGCGCGATGAGCTGATTGGTGGCAAGGTTACTCGACAGCGTGATCATCCGCCGCATCAGTTCACGGATAGTCACCCGTTCGCCAAGCTTCGCGTAGAGCGCTGAATCTCCGTCCTCCGCTCGGTCC
>JALYOO010000365.1 GCA_030856845.1 Gemmatimonadota bacterium | reverse complement strand
GTGGCGGCGACGCACAGCGCGGCCGACAATCCGAAACCGAGCAGCATCTCGCCCGGGTCACGCGGGGTGCCGAAGCTTTCTGCCGCCAGGTAGCTGAACACCGGCCGTGCCTCGAGCGTGATCACCGCGCCGATGAGAACAATGGCGGCCATCATGAACAACAGCCCACCGAATGATGTCGGGATCTGCGCAGCGTTCTCAGTGCCGAAGCGCGGGAACAACGTTCCGAATCCAACCGCCAGACCCGCGATTGCGAATGTCATCATCGTGATCGTGAGTATCGACACCGCCATGATGAACTGGCTGACATGCATCAGCATTCCGGTGATCACCACCAGGCCCAGCGCGAAGAAAAGAAGGGGCAGCGTTCCCACCCAGAACTTCGACCAGAGCAGATCGCGCATCGCCAGAGGGCTCGACCTCAGCAGCCACATCGTGCGGCCCTCGAGGCTCACGCCCGGGAAGATGAATCGCGCGGCAATCGACGCGAGTACGAAGCCGGCAAGCAGGAGATTCAGGAATGGAATGAGGTTGGCGACGAAGAACGTCACGCCCTCTCCGCCCAGCGGCAGGTACTTGATGTTGAAGATGTACACCACCACCAGCACGGCCAGCAGAATGAGCTGCGACCACTGTGTTGTATCGCGAAAGAACAATCTCACTTCCTTCAGCACGAGCTCGCGTCGCACGATGCCGAGGGGGGATAGCATTCGGTCGAACAGCGCCGAAAACGCGCTTTCTCGTACCCATCGCTCGCCGCTTTCCTGCGCCTTGGTGAATCCCTTCGCGTAAAGCGCGCGATGCAGTAACGCGCCGAGCACCAGGAATGCAGCCGCAGTCGACCACAGCAGATAGAGCGGCAATGCATCGGGCTCTTCCCGCAGCCAGCTCATGATCCCCGTCTGTACCCACTCACTCGGCAGCCAGGGCGACGTCGGAGCGCGAAGCACGGAGACGAACTCTATCAGTGACCGGAAACCTTCCGGCCGCGCGAGCTGCTCGGGGCGCATTAGCCGGAACAGCAGCACGATTCCACCGCCGGCCAGTACGGCGATGACGCTCAGAATGTCCTTGGTTCGCCGTGCCGGAAAGATGTTGATCAGCAACAGTGTCAACGCTGATCCGATGACGCTCGGCAGTATCAGAAACGGAATGAACATCGACAGCACGACGAACAGAAAGACGAACCCGCCATCGTAGGCGACGCCGTAGGCGAGAAACATCGGGATCGCCATCAGCACTACCATCCAGCTCGAGTACGCGCACGTTTCGGTGACCTTCGCCAGGTATAGACGAAGCCAGTCGACGGGGCCCGACACCAGCAGGTCGAGATCCTTGGCGAGAAAGAAAGTCGACAGAGCCGCGATGACGTTCGACAGCAAAAGCATTCCGAAGAAGCTGACGAGGATCAGGCCGAGCAGCTTGCCGGCGAGCAGTGGTCCGATCTCCGGAATGCCGCGAAAGTATCGGAGCAGTCGGAACAGCACCGTGAAGACGAATCCCCAGAAGACAATACCTACTATCCCCAGCACGATTGCCCGTCCGGCCGCCCCTGTCTGCTTCTTCGTGGCGCGCGAGCGCATGCTCTGCCATTTCGGTGACAGCAGATGCGTGAAGCTCGGACCAGCTATTTCTTCAGGCATCGAGCACATCCACGAACTCGCGGGCGGCGTTTTCTCCGGTGAGTTTGAGGAATATCCGCTCCAGGCCGTCTTCGCCCGATTCCGATCCGGCGCGCAGCTCAGCCATCGTTCCCAGCGCCCTGATAGTGCCGCCCTGAATGATGCCAATACGGTCGCACAGTGTCTCGGCCACTTCGAGAGTGTGCGTCGACATCATGATCGTGTGGCCGCGTCGCGTGTATTCGCGAAAGAGATCCTTCAGTATTCGCGCCGCTTTGGGATCGAGACCGACCATCGGCTCATCGACGACGATCACGTCGGGCTTGTGAATGAATGCGCTGGCGATGATCAGCTTCTGCCGCATGCCGTGGCTGTAGCTTTCGACGAGCTCATCTCTCCACTGATCGAGGTCGAACAGCGTCAACAGCTCATGGCCGCGATGCTCGATCACCTTTCCGTTCTGGCTGTAGATACCCGCGACGAAACGCAGGAACTCCGCACCGGTGAGCTTGTCGTAGATGAACGGGCGGTCGGGGATGAATCCGAGGGCCGCCTTGGCTTTCATCGGATCGGCCGACACGTCGACACCGCCGACGTGAACAGTGCCGGCAGTTGGACGGAGGATTCCCGCGATCATTCGCAGAGTCGTTGTCTTGCCGGCGCCGTTCGGTCCGAGGAATCCGAACAGCTCGCCTCTCGGAACAGAGAGGTCGAGCGAGTTTACGGCGGTGAAGGTGCCGTAGCGTTTGGTGAGTCCCTTGAGTTGTATCATTGGCGTCACCCTTAGACGAGCGTAGGGTGCCGCGGGTAAAGGTCTCAGCGCGGCGCGCGTGGCCTTGGTGTGCGGCGCTGTCCCCGGCCGGGAATGCCGTCCGCGGGTTGTGCGCTCGCCGGATTGTCCAGACGCCAGTTTTCGAACGCAAGCTCGAACGCGGTCCGCACAAGCGAGATTCCGCCGGGCTCACTTGCCGCGACGAGGCGTCCGGACGCGTCGACCCACGCCGTGATTGGTGAGCTGGCGCCGCCAAGCCGCCAGCCACGCACGGAGTCCTGTCGCTGCCTCACCCATCGGCCGCTCGCCGAATCGAGTGACGCGCTATCCGCGACCAGGAACAGCGAATCGGCCTGCACTTTAAGCGTGACGTTGCGAACCGTGCGTCCCACCGGATCGTACATCGCGACAACGAGAGAGTCACCGACGCGTGAAGCTTTCCGCAGCATCAGTGGCAGTGGCGCCATCGTCGGTAGAAACACCGGATGTTCCGGTCCGGACTCCTGCGTCAGCGGCCTCTCGCCTTTCGTATCGGCGGTGACTCTCAGCGTCTTTGCTTCGCCTTCCTGGATCAAGCCCCGCAGAGTAAACGGCGTCAGATCGCCATCGGCTCTTATCAGAAAATCCTGGAGGCGCATGCCGCGCGTATATCTCGCCTCCGAGCGCGCCTCGATGCGGAGAGTGTCGTTCCCGACCGGCACTGCGCCTCGTACGAAATCCACGGACACGATCCGCGTCGTAGTCGTATCTATGGTAGATGCTGCAGCTCCGACCTGTTTCTCGCCCTGCAGCAGGATGTAGTAGTACGCTTCGGGAGAAACGCGCAGCCCGGCTTCTGTGAGCTGCTGTTCGGGAGTTCGAATGGTATTGCGGCGGTACAGCATGCCCAGCCCTATAACCCAGATCGCGAGGACAGAGACAGCAACTACACGGCGGGTCACGCTATCGTCAGGCTGGTCTCGCTGTTGATCCAGCCGAGGTAGCGCTCGAGACCGCCGGTCACTGGAATCGCCAGCAGCTCGGGAACCTTGTAAGGGTGCAGCTCAGCGAACGCGCGTCGCAGCCCTTCGATACAGCCGGATCGCGTCTTGAGCAAAACGATCGCCTCCCGCTCATCGGCGATCTTGCCCTCCCACCGGTAGAGCGATCGTCCGCCCTCCTGAACTGTGCCGCAGGCGATCAATCTCCTGTCGAGAAGCTCTCTGATCAGCGTCACGGCCTCGTCGGCGGTTGCGATAGTTGTGAGTACGACGACAGCGTCGGTGTGCGGCAAGGTGCGGTGCCCGTGAGTGAAGTCTGGTCAAGTTAATACGAGCCGGACCGGTGAGCGTCACGGCTTGTGCGCACGCCTGAGCGGGTGCTGAGTCACAGTCGAGTCCCGCTGCTTGTATCTCCTGCCGTAACCCGTCACCTTTGAGTGCTATGCCAGAAGAAGCGCTCATCGTGCGCGGGGCGCGAGAGCACAACCTCCGCAACATCGACGTAACCATCCCGCGCGACCGTCTCACGGTCATCACCGGCCTCTCCGGCTCCGGAAAATCGTCGCTGGCATTCGACACGATCTACGCCGAGGGACAGCGGCGTTACGTCGAATCATTGTCCGCTTACGCCCGCCAGTTCCTCGGCCTGATGGAAAAGCCCGACGTGGATTCCATCGAAGGGCTGTCTCCCGCAATCTCCATCCAGCAGAAGACAGCCGGCCACAACCCGCGATCGACCGTCGGAACGGTCACCGAGGTCTACGACTACCTTCGCCTGTTGTACGCCCGCGCGGGCACTCCTCATTGCACGAGCTGCGGACGCCCGGTGGAGCGGCAGAGCGCAGTGCAGATCGCCAGCGTGATTCTCTCCTGGCCCGAGGGCTCGCGAATCGAGGTGCTCGCCCCCCTCGTTCGCGGCCGCAAGGGAGAGTTCAAGGAGCTGTTCGACAACGCACGTAAGGGCGGCTTCGTCCGTGCATACGTCGACGGAGAGCTCGCCGAGATCGCCAATCCGCCGCGCCTCAACCGCCGGCTCAACCACAGCATATCCGTCGTGGTCGACCGGCTCACGGTACGCGCGGAAGACCGGGGACGACTCTCGGACTCTGTCGAGACGGCGCTCAAGCTCGCCGACGGTTTGATCGAGGTGACGCGTCAGGACGATTCGACGACGCACCTGTTCTCGGAGAAGTACGGCTGTCCCGTCTGTGGCATTTCGCTCCCCGAGCTGGAGCCTCGACACTTCTCGTTCAACTCGCCGTTCGGCGCCTGCCCCGATTGCGGTGGGCTCGGCGTTCGGCGCGAAGTGAGCGAGCAGCTTATTCTCGGAGACGGCAGCATTTCGATACTCGAGGGCGTCATTCTGCCCTGGGGAGAGCCCGACGGATATCTGCGCAAAGTGATCCTCCCCGGACTGGCTAAGCAGTATCAATTCTCCCTGCACACTCCGTGGGCTCAGCTCAGCCAGGCCGCGCGCGACGTCATGCTTTACGGACTGGCCGGCAGGCGCGGGGCGAAGCCGCTGAACGCTGCGGGAAAATGGGAAGGCGTCATAGCGAGCATTCAGCGCCGGTATAACGAGACGCAGTCAGATTCCATCCGCCTCGGGCTCGAGGACTACATGCAGCCGCGTGCGTGCACCACCTGCGCCGGCCGCCGCCTAAAGCCGGAGTCGCTTGCGGTGACTATCGCGGGCAAGAACCTGGGCGAAGTCGTCGAGCTGCCTATCACCGGTGCAATGCATTTTTTCGAGTCAGTGCCGCTGCGCACGGCTGAACAGCCGGGCGTAGATCCCGACATTGCCGGCCCTATCCTCAAGGAAGTTCGCGAGCGGCTGCGATTTCTGAACGACGTCGGCCTCGACTATCTGACCCTCGGGCGCTCAGCTGAATCCCTGTCCGGCGGCGAGGCGCAGCGCATTCGGCTTGCGACGCAGATCGGCTCGCGACTCGTCGGCGTTCTCTACATTCTCGATGAGCCGTCGATCGGTCTGCACCAGCGCGACAACGCGCGACTCCTCGCGACACTTCGACAGCTGCGCGATCTCGGCAACACCGTCATCGTGGTCGAACACGATGAAGAGACGATGCGTGAAGCCGATCACCTCATCGACCTCGGCCCCGGTGCGGGGAAGCATGGGGGCATGGTGATAGCGGAAGGCACGGTCGACCAGGTGACAGCGCATCCCTCGTCGATTACGGGCCGATACCTGCGAGGGGAGCTCAGCATCGCAACGCCTGCCGAGCGGCGTCCCTTCGATCCAAAGAAAGTGGTCCAGATCGTCGGCGCGCGCGAGCACAATCTGCGCAATCTCACCGTGGACATTCCCCTCGGACTGTTCGTCGCCATCACCGGCGTTTCCGGTTCGGGGAAATCGACCTTGATCGAAAACATCCTGCACAACGCGCTGGCGCGGCATTTCTATCGGTCGCGTGTTGTACCGGGTGCGCATGACCGCATCTGGGGGCTGGAACATCTCGATAAGGTCATCGACATCGATCAGAGCCCGATCGGCCGAACGCCCCGCTCGAATCCCGCTACCTATACGGGACTGTTCACACCGATACGCGAGCTGTTCGCCGAGATGCCGGAAGCGAAGATCCGCGGCTACGGTCCCGGCCGCTTCTCATTCAATGTTAAGGGCGGGCGTTGCGAGGCGTGCGAGGGGGATGGGCTGGTGAAGATCGAGATGCATTTCCTGCCGGATGTGTACGTCCCCTGCGACGTCTGTAAGGGCAAGCGATACAACCGGGAAACAATGGAAGTGCGTTTCCGCGGCCTTTCCATCGCCGACGTGCTCGATCTCACCGTCGAGGATGCCCTCGCGTTCTTCGAGAATCAGCCCCGCATCTACCAGAAGCTCCACACTCTCAACGACGTGGGGCTGGGCTACATTCACCTGGGTCAGAGTGCGACGACTCTGTCTGGTGGAGAGGCGCAGCGCGTCAAGCTCGCTACCGAGCTCTCCAAGCGCGACACAGGTCGCACTTTCTACATTCTCGATGAGCCTACCACCGGCTTGCATTTCGAGGATGTGCGGATGCTGCTCCAGGTGTTGCACCGCCTGGTCGATCGGGGAAACACTGTGCTCGTGATCGAGCACAACATGGATGTCATCAAGACGGCTGACTGGATTGTGGATCTGGGTCCCGACGGTGGATTGCGCGGCGGTGCAGTCGTTGCTGCCGGGCCGCCCGAAGCTGTTGCCGAAGTGAGAGCTTCACACACCGGCCGCTATTTGCGCCCGTTGCTGGGCGAGCGGCGTCGCAAGGCGGGCTAGGACTTCCGCATATGGTATCTCTGCTCGACATCATCGGTCCTGTAATGGTTGGCCCGTCGTCATCCCACACGGCGGGCGCTTGTCGCCTGGGCCTTCTCGCCCGCGGCCTCGTGAGCGGCACGCCGCACTCCGCCCTCCTGGAATTACATGGCTCGTTCGCGCGTACCGGTGAAGGTCACGGAACCGACAAGGCGCTGGCCGCCGGACTGCTCGGATTCAAGCCCGACGACGAGCGTATTCGCACCGCCCTCGAGATCGCCGAGCGGGAAGGACTCCAGTATCGTTTCGAGAAGACGACTCTGTCGGATTCTGCCCATCCTAATACGGTGCGGATGACGCTCGAGCGCGGGGACATTCACGCGACGCTTGTTGGGTCGTCACTCGGTGCCGGGCGAGTTCTCGTGACCGAGATTGACGGCTATCCCGTGGAGGTGACGGGAAACTTCCACACGATTGCCCTCGTAGCGGAGGACAGGAAGGGGTCGATCGCCCGGATAACGGGTATCCTCGCGGAACACGAGATCAACATCGCGACGCTGCGTCTCACGAGAAAGCAGAAGGGAGGCGATGCCTTCATGGTGATCGAGTGTGATGAGTCACCGGGGGATGGCGTACGAGACGAGATACGCACTCTTGACTGGGTGCGATGGGCGCGCCGTCTCGATCGCGTAAGTGGAGGCTGAGTGTATCGCGCACTAGGTGAGGCGATTCGCGATGCCGAGGCGCAGGGGAAAACGCTGTCGATGATTGCGCTCGAGCGGGAAGCCGAGGACCAGGGACGCACGATAGCGGATATCCGCTCTGCACTCTCTCGCGCTCTGGGTGTCATGCGCGGGGCGATCGGCGACGGAATGACGGGCGATCTCTACTCGTCGTCGGGGCTTGTCGGCGGCGATGCGGCGAAGCTTCGAACGGGCGCGCCCGGTCCACTCGCGGGCACACCGTTCCGCGACATTCTCGCGCGGGCATTGGCGGTGCAGGAAGTCAACGCCGCAATGGGCGTGATCGTGGCTGCTCCGACAGCCGGTGGTGCCGGTGTGTTGCCCGCTGTACTGACGGGGCTCGCCTCGGCGCGCGGGATAGGGGACGAAGCTGTGATCGACGCGCTGGCGACGGCGGGACTGATCGGGGCGGTGATCGCGGAACGCGCGTCGCTGTCTGGTGCGGAGGGCGGATGTCAGGCCGAGACCGGCGCGGGCGCCGGAATGGCGGCTGGTGCAGCAACAGAAATGCTGGGCGGCAGTCCAACGCAGGCCGGCCACGCCGTCGCCCTCACGATGCAAGGTATGCTGGGGCTGGTCTGCGATCCGCTTGGCGGGCTCGTCGAGCTGCCATGCGTTTTTCGGAATGCCACCGGGTCGGCGATTGCGCTGGCCGGGATCGAGATGTCGATGGCGGGGATTACCTTCGCGATTCCGGTGGATGAAGTGATCGACGTGATGGGCGAGATCGGCAGGGAGATGGATGTGCGCTATCGCGAGACTGCGGGTGGTGGGCTTGCCGCTACACCTACCGGACGCCGCCTCGCGAAGGAACGGCTGTATCAGATTCGTCGTTCGTGAACGTGCTGTTTACTGGTCATGATTCGTCCGATAGGATATCTTCGCGGACGATGATCAATCGAGGTCCCAACCCAACATGAGCATTTTCGATCGTCTGGCGCGACTGTTCAGAAGCAATGTCAACGACATGATCTCTCAGGCCGAACAGCCCGAGAAGATGTTGAATCAGATCATCATCGACATGCGCTCTCAGCTCGTGAAGGCGAAGCAACAGGTAGCGGCCGCCATCGCCGACGAGAAGCGCCTCCAGGATCAGACCGCGCAGGAGCTGCGCGAGGCCGAAGAGTGGGAGCATCGGGCGATGCTCGCGGTGAAGGAAGGACGCGACGACCTCGCCAAGCAGGCGCTGCTGCGTCGTGGCGAACACGTGTCGCGCGGTCAGCAGATGCAGCTTACATGGGAAGCGCACAAGCAGGAGACTGACCGTCTCAAGGATTCGCTGCGCGGCCTCAATGACAACATCGAGGAGGCATCGCGAAAGAAGAATCTTCTGCTCGCGAAGCAGCGTCGCGCCGAGGCGCAGAAGAGAATATCGGAGACGATGTCGTCGATCTCCGAGAAGTCCGCGTTCGAGGCGTTTGCCCGGATGGAGGAGAAGATCGACCAGAACGAGCGGCAGATCCGCGCGCACGTGGAGATCAACGAGGAGTTTTCGGGCGACAGGCTGGCGAGCGACTTCAAGCGGCTCGAGGCGACCGCCGGGACGGCGACGGCTGATGCACAGCTGATTGCGCTCAAGCAGAAGATGGGACTGCTCGCAGCGCCCGCTCCGGAGGTCAACCGCCAGCTCGCCGCTGGCCAGGGGGATGGTGAGGAGATCCCCGACGCTGAAGAAATCACCGACGAGAATCCGAACCGGTGAGTGATGCGGTAGTTGCCGAGCGCCTGAAGCTGGCGCCGGCACTCGCTACGGTCATACTCACCATCCTGATTCTGTGGATGGTGGGCACCACCGCCAGCGTCTTTCTGCTGTTGTTCGTCGCTGTCATTCTGTCGTTGTACATCGGAGCAGTGCGCGACTTCCTGGTTGCGCGTGGACGCGTTCCCGAACGACTCGCCTTTTTCCTTGCGGTCGTCGGTACGCTGGTGGCGATTGTGGGACTTTTCGCATTGCTTGTCCCGCCGGTGCTGGAGCAGACGCGCTCGCTCATCCAGGTACTGCCCGCGACAATCGCCAAATGGGAAAGCGGCATCGACAAGTTCGTCGCCCGTTTCCCGGCGCTGCGCGATTTCTGGCAGCCGGGTCAGCACCAGGTGCTGAAGGCGGTCTACGATCAGGTGTCCACTGGCGCGGGCGAGCTGGTGCCTAAGGTGTTCTCGCTGGTGCACGTGTTGATTGAGATCTTCGCGGTGATGGTGATGGCGATTTATCTGGCGCTGCAGCCGGGAGTCTACCGCGAGTGGCTGATTGCGCTCTTCCCGCCAGTACACCGCGATTTGATTCGTGACGTTCTTCGCGACCTCGCCGACGCGCTTCGCTCGTACATCGTGGCCCAGCTTCTCGCGATGACCGTACTTGCTGCATTCACCGCGATCGGACTCTACCTGCTGAACGTTCCGTACTGGCTAACCTTCGGAATCTTCACGGGTGCGGTGGCCATCGTGCCGTTCTTCGGCACGCTGTTGTCGACGATATTGCCAGCGCTTTTCGTGCTTGGCGGCCCTGGTGGAATGACGCATGCGCTGCTGGTGGTATTGCTCGGAGTGGTGGTGCACCTGTTTGAAGGCAACGTCGTCGCTCCTCTTGTGATGTCGCACAAGATCGAGTTGCCGCCGGTTCTTACCATCATGGCCGTACTCGTCGTCGGCAAGCTCCTCGGCCCGATGGGATTGGTGATAGCCGTGCCCGCACTGGCGGCGACGATGGTCATCGTGCGACGCATCCTCATCAACCGCATCTATGAGGGCAAGGGATTCCGGAAGAGCACTCGCGACAGGATGTTCGTGCTGAGGGTGCCCGCACCGGATGGCGGTGTGCTTCTGCCCAGCGCTCCCCCGGCAGACGTGCTTGCCTTACGCGAGAAGGTCGAAGTGCCCGTCCCGCCGGTTGTCGTCAAGACGGCCTGACGCTTCACTTCCAACCGACAGCAGTCTCTGCAAATGCTGGTGACGCCGCTCCATCGTGATTCGATGAGCGGCGTTTTCTTTGGATGCATGCCAGCCGACGGCGGCCGAGTATCGTCAACGATCAACTGCCGCCTGCAATGTCATTCCACGATCGACCCGTCGCAAAATCAGCAGCGAACTCCGTTTACTCGGAAAGAACGGCCGCGCCAATGCTATCCGTGCGCGCGCTGTGCAAATCCTTCCGCCGTGGCGCCGCGACCTCACCTCATCGCACCGCCGCGCTCGCTGGCGTGAGCCTCGATGTAAGGGAGAGCGAATGCGTGGGGATCGTCGGGCCGCACGGTTCGGGAAAAACGACGCTGCTTCAGTGCGCGGCCGGTTTGCTTCGACCTGACAGTGGTGAGGTTTACTGGTACGGGGAGCGTTTCGCGGGTGGAGGCGTCGTTCCGGGACTCGCGTTCGTGCCTTCGGCTCCCCTCTACTATCAGTGCCTGACCGTAGCCGACGTGCTGGAGTATCGCGCGGCCCGGGAACGGTCGTTGATGGTGGGACATTTGGAATTCCGGAACATAATGAGCTTGCTTGGCCTGTCGGCAGTGCTTCATCAGTCCGTGCTGGCTTTGTCGAGACCTCTGGTCAGACGGTTGGCGCTGGCGGAAGCGATGATCGGCGGGCCGGACGTCGTGTTTCTCGACACGGGAGCAAGAGGGGACGACCCCGAAAACGATGGGGTGCTGACCGGTGCTTTGCGGCACATCGCAGCCTCGGGAGTTACGCTGGTGCTTGCTGCGCGCGCCATCGATAACCTTGCGGGAGCCGTGACACGACTGCTGACAATCGACGGTGGCGTTGTACTTGAGTCTCGCGCTGAGCCGGCGCTGGAGACGGCACGACCTGAGTCATCCACGACCTCGAACCGCAGGTTCGTCGCCGAACGAATCCACTAGCCGCGACAGGGTCTCCGAGCAACGTATGAACGGTGCAGCGCCCGGGCAGCCGCACGAGCGCGAGACCGCGCGGTTGCCCGGTCGGACCGCTCAATCTACTTTCCGGCCCATGGCCGGAATGCGCCTCTACAACACGCTCACCCGCTCCGTCGACGGCTTCGAGCCCGCCGATGGACGCACCGTCCGCATGTACACCTGCGGACCCACCGTCTACAACCCGGCACACCTCGGGAACTTCCGCACGTTTTTGTTCGAGGATTTGTTGCGGCGCACGCTGCGATTGCGTGGGTGGTCCGTGAACCAGGTGATGAATCTCACCGATGTCGACGACAAGATCATCAAGCGCGCGAGCGAGCGCGCTTTGACGATCCGTGAGGTCACCGAACCAGTGGTTGATGTGTTTCACGCCGATCGGAAGTTTCTGCGGATCGAAGACGCGGAGACTTACCCGAAGGCCACCGAGCACATCGCCGAGATGATCGATCTCGTCTCGCGGCTGATGGAGAAGGGACTCGCCTACCGTGCCGATGACGGATCCGTGTATTACGCCATCGGAAAGTTCGATGGTTATGGCAGGCTGTCGCGACTGGATACCCGGGAGATCAAGCCCGGTGCGCGCGTTGCGCAGGATGACTACAGCAAGGAGAACGCGCAGGATTTCGCGCTGTGGAAGGCGGCGAAGGAGGAAGACGAGAAGAGCGGCGCCGCGTGGGATTCACCCTGGGGTCGCGGCCGCCCGGGCTGGCATCTCGAGTGCTCGGCGATGGCGATGCGCTACTTCGGCGAGACGATGGACATCCATTGCGGCGGGGTCGACCTCGTGTTTCCTCACCATGAGGACGAGATCGCCCAGTCGGAAGGCGCGACGGGGAAGCCGTTCGCCAACTTCTGGTGCCACGGTGAGTTTCTGCTCACCGATGGCAGCAAGATGGCCAAGCGGGTGGGCAACGTCGCGACAGTCGCCGATCTGCGCGAGCAGGGCGTTTCAGCCGCTGCTTTCAGGCACTTTGTATTCTCGACGCATTATCGAAAGCAGCTCAACCTTTCGCCCGAGGCGCTCGAGGCCTCGATCGAAGGAGTGCGCCGGGTGGGAGACTTCGCGGATCGCCTGGCCGCTGCCACCGGCGGGACGGATGAGCTGGCACAAGCGGCGCGTAATGCGGAACGGGAAGCCACGGATGCGCTCTACGACGACCTGAATGCGCCGCTGGCGATGGGTGCTTTGTTCACGTTCATCAAGCGTGCAAACGCGGAGCTCGCCAAGGGCGGCTCCCACCCAGCTGCGGTGCGGGAGGCAAGAGAAGTATTCGCGCGGATTAACGGTGCCCTCGATGTGGTGCCGAGTCTCGACGCCGTGGATGACGCGGCGAATGTCGAGGCGTTGCTCGAGGAGCGCCGGGGGGCGCGTGAGCGGCGCGATTTTGCGCGGTCCGATGCGATTCGACGGGAGCTGGAGGATCGTGGCATTGCGATCGCGGATGGCCCCTCGGGTACGAAATGGAAACGGGTGAGGTGACGTCCGCGTTGTCCCGTAGTTCAGGGGTAGTCGGTGGACCCTCGCCTCAGGCTCAAGCCGACAGCGTTTGCAGCGGCCATCCCCGCTTTTTTCACGCGGATATTGAGCTTCGAGAACGCGTAATATCGGTGCGGTTTCGGAGGCGGAACCGCCGTTGACACCCCTTTCTAAACCCGCTATTCTAGAAGGCTTACGCAGAATCGCTGGTTGCTGACGTAGCTCAATTGGCGGAGCAGCTGATTTGTAATCAGCAGGTTGCGAGTTCGATTCTCGCCGTCAGCTCTGCCGGTTCGGTCGGTGTGTCTCTT